>NZ_JBDNJQ010000300.1:0-3897 GCF_051172895.1 Nostoc sp. CALU 1950
ACAGCGTAAGGGTTTTGTTGATTGGGAATGGGTGGTTTATTTCCGCCGTGCTGTATTAGTACAGCACGGCGTAATTCGTAATTCGTAATTAATTGTTTGCAAGGGTTTCAGACATTTCAAATGGATGGCTTATTTATGCCGTGCGGTACTAGTATTCTGCCGATGGGGTTTTAGGCTCGATTATAAAAACGTCCCAAATTTTATTGTGGGATGGGTGTCCCCACCTGTCCCAATACGGTTCGGTTAAAGGGGAAAGGTGAATTCAAAGCTTTTCCCTTTACCCCAATAGGGTTCAATTAAGGGCTAATAGTACAAAATTGTGGGTTTTAGAGACGCGATAAATCGCCGTCTCTACAAGTGTTTTGGTCTTCCCCGTTAACCGAAAAGTTTTGCCTTAACTCCCCCTCTTCTCTTGCCGTTCTTTGAGTTTCAGCATGATTTCTGCGTGCATCTCGCGGGTAATTGGGTAAAAATACGTTAAAATCAAGCCAAAAATCAAACAAACTGTAGGTATAGGCCCAACAGCAATGCGAATAGCAAACAGTGCCGATTCCGGTTGGATAGGTAGTGGACTTCCAGCTACAGATTCTTTGAAACCCGATACTTGCAAAGCATTTCCCACCAAAAATAGCCCGAAAGCTAAACCAAATTTTTGTAGCAAAACCATGAAGCCATAAAAAATACCTTCTCTGCGTTGTCCAGTTTGGAGTTCATCTAGTTCAATTACATCTGGAATCATCGACCAAGGAATTAGATAAGCTGTGGATACACCAATACCCGCCATGACAGCCATCACATACATCAAAACTATTTGACCAGGCTGTAAGAAAAATAGTCCGGCGGCGGCTATTATCCATAAACTCATTCCTAGAAAATAAACAATTTTTTTGCCAACTTTTTTACTCAACGCACCCCAGACAAATAGCATCAGCAGGGCGGTTCCTTGGACTGCAATCAGGACTGTGGGTACATCTGATTCTTTAAGACCCATACAATTGACTACAAAATAGGGAATAATGCTGGCTGTAATCTGCACACCTAGCCAAGAACAAAGATATATACCAATAACAAATAAAAAAGGTCGGTTGCTAAAGACAATTTTTAGCTGTTCAAAGAAGGGAAGAGATGCGGGTTCCTCGGCTTGGATGCGTTTGGCCTCAAAAGCCAAGATGCGATCGCGGACTCCAAAAACGCACCAATATAATCCTAAAATTGAAATTACAGTACAAACTGCTGCTAAAACAAGATATTGTTGTTGGCGATCGCTAATTTGAGAAAAAACAATTTGCGTTAAAATCAACGACAGAATACTGCCGCCAATAGAAAATGTAAAGCGATAGCTGTTAAGGCTGGTGCGTTCGTCATAATCTTGAGTTAGTTCTGGAGTCATCGCCGTATAAGGCAAATTTACAACCGTGTAAAATACCTGAGATATCACGCCAATCACGACGTAATACCAGAACAGCGGCCAAAGATTATCACTCCTATTTGTACTAAATTGCGGTACAATCCACTGCAAGAAAAAGAAAATTCCAAAGGGGATTGCTCCATAAAACATCCAAGGAAGACGACGACCCCAACGACGAGATTTCGTTTTATCAGTCAGGAACCCGACAAGCGGATCATTTATGCCATCCCAGATTTTGCCAATCATCAAAATACTGCCAGCTAAACCCGCAGGGATACCAGCGACATTTGTGAAGAAAACCAGCAGAAAAAAGACGGAGATATTGGCAGTAATTGCTGGACCTAAATCTCCTGCACCGTAAGCTAGCTTTGTTTTTAAGTCGAGTTTTTCACTGAGAGGATCTCGTTGGGCATCGCCAGCAGCAGAATCGTTCATAATCACTTGTGCTCATACTAAAATAAAAAGTTTGTAATTGCCTTCAATACTAGCTATCTACCACTCCCGTTAGACTTATGCCAGACCTTTATGTTTCTTGGCCAGATTATCACCAAAAAATTGAACAACTGGCTATTCAGATTTATCAATCCAGTTGGGAATTCAACCAGATTATCTGTCTTGCCAGAGGGGGACTACGAGTTGGAGATATTCTTTCCCGTATATATGAGCAACCACTGGCAATTTTAGCAACCTCATCTTACAGTGGCCCCGGCAAGCAAGAAAGAAGTAATTTAATTTTCTCCCGCCACTTGACAATGACTGCCGAAAAATTAGGTTCGCGCATTCTCCTAGTGGATGACTTAGTAGATTCTGGGGTAACACTGCAACAAACTATACCTTGGCTCAAGGAAAATATTGATTTCCCCATTGAGGAAATTCGCACCGCCGTTCTTTGGTATAAAGCCTGTTCAGTTATAGCACCCGATTATTATGTTGATTATTTAGCTGAAAACCCCTGGATTCACCAACCCTTTGAACACTACGAGCAGATGAATATCGCAGAGCTTGCGGGTAAGGTAAGTCAACTGTGTTGATTAATACCTACACAAAATTAATTTCACACTCGCTTATGCTTACCAACTTTTTTAACGGACAAGTTTCCCCAAGATGCTGAATGTAACTATAGGAATCCGGTTTGATTACTGAAATCACTTGCGTAGGTAGGCAATAGGCAAAAGGCAATAGGCAATAGGATTTCAGAAGATTAAGGTGTACCGAATTTTTTTCAAAAATAAAATATGAGTCCTATAGTACCGCTTTGCATTATTACCAATTACCCAAAGCGGACTCGCTAACTTAATTGGTAATTACTGTTACGCAAAGGTTTTATAGGACTCATATTTGATGTCTGAAAAAATTCAGTACAACTAAGAAGCCTTGTTTCCTATTGACTATTGCCTATTGCCTATTGCCTTCTTTCCTGTTGCCTGTCTACGCAAATTCGTTCAGAAATCAAAGCGGATTCCTATATATATTCTAAATAGATAGCTTATTTCCGCCGTGTTATATTACCGCATTGGGTAGTATTCTAAATTTTAGCGTTAGCGTAGCTCGCCGCAGGCATCGCTCCCCTTAACACTATCAATTGCAAATTAATCTCTACATTGGCTTTTAAACTAAAAATCCGTGCTGGTATTAGAAAAAACTTCCAAAATCTTCCCTCAGGAAGTATCAAGGGTTGATCATTTGTCGTAGTCTTTGTTTTGTGCGAATAAAAGAAAGCCAAAAAAGAAACCAGGGGGCACCTATGCTAAAAGGAATAATCAATGGGGGATTATAATCACAACTGATAGCGTAGGGTTGCGAGTCCGTAACCCGGATTTCTCACCACACCTCTTAAAGCCTGTGCTTGTGCAGGGGAGCAGAGGAGCAGAGGAGAGTTATTGTACAAGTTCTTTCCCCTCTGCCCCTTCCCTCAAGCTTGTGAGAAATGCGGGGTAAGTGTATTGGAGTCCGCCATACCTCCGGTATGGCGGCCTGTGCCCAATTAGCCTGGATTTCTCACTTGTGAGAAATCCAAGAGGTGTGGAAGGTGTGCGAGGATGGGTAAGACTTCTTCCCCCCACACTCCCCACACTCCTCTTCCCCCTCTGCCTACACCATGCGTGAGAAATCCGGGATTAGGTCTTGGCAAAAGGCTTTCTGAAGAACTTTTTCTTTCCTCCTGCCTCGCCCGGAGAGCTTGGTCAAAATCCAGGAGTGACGAATAAAAGGGTTTAATACTACCACCAAATTGTAGACCGTTTTTATTAGGCGGGTGTATTAAACCCTTTTATTCAAAAATCAGAATTAATTCTGATTTTTGATTTTTTCTTGATAAAAATTGAAGAAATATTACGAAACTTGGGTGAATCTGGACAGGGCTTGCTGAGGGAATATTTTTTAGAAGCGGAGTAGTGTAATGACGAATGAGGAAGTGGAGCAAATATGTTTAGATGCAGAAATGTTGAATCCTAATACAAAACTTTACATATCTAGTTACACTAACTCTA
>NZ_JBDNJQ010000301.1:0-3695 GCF_051172895.1 Nostoc sp. CALU 1950
TTCACACGTTGATATGGGTATTCTTCAACTTTGTGATTTTCTATATGCTTTATGCTGCCATCACCAATAAACTCGATCTCTGGCTCTGGATTGGTTATGGATTTATATTGCTAGAAGGGCTAACCCTACTAACTTTTACATCCCATTGCCCATTAAATCTGCTTGCCCGAAAATACTCAAACTCTACAAAGGACAATTTTGATATTTATCTTCCAAGTTGGTTAGCCAAGTACACGAAGTTAATCTATACAACTATTTTCGCAATTATTCTTATCATCACTATCTATCAAATTCTAAATTAACAACCATAGGTAAGCATCATGTGGATGAAATGGATTGCAATGATTGGTGTTTTAATCATAGTCTGCCTTGGACTTGCTGCGATCTATGGTAGCTATCGCTGGCAGTCAAACACTGATAACTTACGAGCCAAATTAATAAATGGACGGCGAACAATTAAGCCCCAAATCTATGACCAAAAAGAAATTGAAGGCTTACCAGAACCCGTACAGCGATTTTTTCGGACAGTACTCAAGGATGGACAAGCGATCGTGGCTGTGGTCAAGCTCTCTCAGCAAGGACAGTTCAATCTGAATGAAACAGAAGCCAAGTGGAATCCGTTTACTGCCACTCAACTTGTGATGACTCAACGCCTCGGTTTTGATTGGGATGCACGCATCCAGATGGCTCCAGGAGTTAATGCCTTTGTTCATGATACTTATCTTTTAGGAGAAGGCAGCTTACACGCATCATTACTCGGTCTTTTTACAGTTGCAAAAATGCACGGTGCGCCTGAAAACAATCAAGGTGAATTGTTACGGTACTTTGCTGAGGCAACTTGGTATCCCACTGCTTTATTACCCAGTCAGGGTGTGCGCTGGGAAGCGATCAATGACACCTCCGCCCGCGCTACTTTGACGGATGGTGCAACAACTGTCTCCCTCGTATTTCAGTTTAATGCTGAAGGGGCGATCGCTACTTGTCGGGCTGAGGCTCGTTATCGTGACAAGCTGACTGCTATGCCTTGGATCGGTCGATTCTGGGAATATTCAGTTCGTAATGGGATGCTTATTCCCTTAGAAGGTGAGGTGGGATGGGAGTATCCAGAAGGCACTCGGCTCTATTTTAAAGGAAGAACTACAGAGATTCACTATGAGTTCGCGTCTTGATGGACTGTAATTGAAACAAACATTAATTTGCACTTTTAATGTTGTTCTCATCTTATCTTGAATAGCCAAGTAACTCTGTATAGAATCCACCTGATGAAAAAAGCGTCTTTCTTAACACAACCCTTGTTTTTATTAGGAATATCTTTATTTATTTATATAATGGCACTTAGCTTGCCAGCACTAACTTTTGAGATAATCGAACCCAAGACAATACACACAGGTTCAACTTATATCATGAAGGGGATTGAAGTTACGATTGGGGGAATACTTGGATTGTTATTTCTTCAAGCGCCGGCTATTGGCTGGTTGGCTAATCCACTTTATTGGTATTCCTGTAAATTTTTTGTACAGAAGAAATACAAATTCTCAATAGCTTCTGCTTTTTGTTCAATTATTGTAGGCTTTACAGGCACAATCTCAACATATTGGTTTGCGTTACCTAATGGTAGTAATCCTGATAGTCAGCTTCTATTAATCAAGTTACTTCCTGGTTTCTGGTTATGGCTTGCGGCTCCTGCCTTTGTGATGATTATTGCTAGTGGCTTTGCTTATACAAAACACAGTCATCGCCTTGAAAGAAAAAGTGTGAAGCTTCCCTAGACTTCATGAGAGCAATTGTTAGCATGATTCAATTGGAACTTATCTCTAACTGAAAATACACCCACCGCAAAAAACCTGCAATTCTCCTAAATTGCCGCTACGCGAACAAAAGGTAACTGATGCCAACTACAACAGACTTTAAAGACTACTATGCCATTTTGGGAGTAAGCAAAACCGCAACCCCAGAAGAAATCAAACGGACTTACCGCAAGCTTGCCCGCAAATATCATCCTGACCTCAATCCTGGAGACAATGACGCAGAAACAAAGTTCAAAGAACTCAATGAAGCGAATGAGGTATTATCTGATCCAGAGAAGCGGCAGAAGTACGATCGCTTTGGTCAGCACTGGAATCACCCTGGTTACACTGAAGCGCCGACACCTAGAGGAACTAATGTTGGTACAACCGACTTTGATCAGTACGGCGATTTTGATTCGTTTATCAACGATCTGCTGGGTCGAACGAGACGTAAAACCTCCACTGGTGGATTTGATGATTTTAATGGGGGATTTCGTTCTCAAGCCCCTGCAACAGATACCGAAGCTGCGATCGCACTCACATTTTCTGAAGCATTTCACGGTGTCCAAAAACGGCTGCAACTCGACGACGAAACCATCAACGTCCGCATTCCCGCAGGTGCAAAACCAGGCAGTCGAATTCGGCTCAAGGGTAAAGGTCGTCCTAGTCCGTTCTCTCAACAGCGCGGCGATTTGTATTTAACTATCGAAGTGTTAACCCATCCCTTCTATCGATTTGAGGGCGATAACCTCGTTTGTGACATTCCAATTCGTCCCGATGAAGCGGTTTTAGGGGCAGAAATTAGCGTGCCAACCCCCGATGGTAGCGTGAAGATGAAAGTTCCTAAAGGGGTGCGATCGGGGCAATCGCTGAGACTACGCGGCAAAGGCTGGACATTGCCAAAAGGGGGACGAGGTGATTTATTTGCCAAACTTCAGATTGTCACGCCAAAAGACCTGAGTGCGATCGAGCAAGAATACTACGAAAAAATCCAGGCAAATACTAGCTTTAACCCACGTACCCAATTAGAGGAGATAAAATTATGACCTTCAGCCTTTCAAAAACCGTGGTTTCACTCGAAGGTGAGCAACTTTACAGCTATGAATATGCTGCATTAATCACTAAGACTTCGATTACGCTGGTGAAGTTTTACGTTGAGTTAGGCGTAATCGAACCCATCGGTGATTTGCTGCATTCCCGCGAAATTGCGCGAATTGCTCAGATTCAACGCTTGCGTCGAGATTTGGGGCTGAACTTAGTCGGAGCGGCAATGGTGCTAGATATGACGACTGAAATTGCCCAATTACGGGCACAGCTAAAAGTGTATCAGTCTCATTCATCAAACTCGTTATGAGCTATCTCAACCAACGGTCAAAGCCCGCATTAGATTATGAGCGCAGCGAAGTGCTGCAACAGTTGGAAGATTGGCTAGAAACGCCGATGCTGGTGCTGGGCTTTGCTTGGTTGGGACTTTTTATCGTTGAGCTAGTTTGGGGACTGAATCCTTTATTAGAAGCGAGTCTATTTCAGAGAGGCTTGTCTGCGACACGCTCCCGCGTTCGCCAACGCTGCTATCATTTGGATCGCCTTTATCGTAGATTTTGGGATCAAATTTCTCCTCGCTCTTCGCAGAATTTCTTACCTTCGACATAACTGGTTGACCGCTTTTTCACTATTTATTCCAGCGCTGCGATGTCCACTGGACTACTTACCAGTTCCGCTAATGGGGACTTGAAATCATCCCTTTTCCCCCAGCGCTAATATGGTCGTGCATTTTTATTGTCAGCTTTACACAGCAAAGATTTTGAAAGTTAAGTGGCGGCTAAGGACAGCCTCGCTAATTTCACCCCTACTTATTAGTCTTTGGCATTGCACTGTCAAGAGTTTTCGCCAATTCTAAGTTCCTGT
>NZ_JBDNJQ010000302.1:0-3652 GCF_051172895.1 Nostoc sp. CALU 1950
CCTTTCCGTTTCCCAGAGGGAGGCTGGGAGGGAGAGGTTCATCGAACTCACGTTACCTTATCGCAGTGCGAAATAGTCCGCAAAAGTCATTACAAATTACGAATTACGAATTAGTTAATATCTATTTTCTTTCTGGATGTGCTGCATCCTCTGCTGAAGGAGTACCCATCTGATTAATTGTGGCAATCATCTGATACAAGCGCCCCAAATCGCGTTGATTGAAATACAAAATGAGGCGGGGTAGCCCAACAGTTTCATCTTGTGCTTCTTGAGGTAATGCCTGACTTTTTTCAATTCGTCCTTTAACAATAATGTCGCTGAAATCAGCATTGAGTTGCTCAACAAGAGCGTCTGATATATCTGTTTTCAGGCGGATGACTAATTGATCCCCTACATAGCGGCTAGAATGATAAACCTGGTAAAAACGGGTGATAGCGTCGCAAGCTACATCCAGGTTATCTGTCACCGTGTAAAGGCTGGGGTCTTCAGGACTGACAAGACCATTTTGCACTAATTGTTTATCAATGTATTCGCTCCAAGAGCGCCAGTAATCACCACCAGGGCGATCAATTAAAACTAGAGGTACTGGGCCAAATTTACCAGTCTGGCTTAATGTCATGCATTCAAAAGCTTCATCTTGAGTGCCAAAGCCTCCCGGAAATAAGGCTACAGCATCACTTTCTTTCAGGAGAAATAGCTTGCGGGTAAAGAAATATTTGAAGTGTATTAACTTGGGATCACCTTCTATAAAAGGGTTCGCTTCCTGTTCAAAGGGTAACTGAATATTTAATCCAAAGGAATTTTCTCGCCCAGCACCTTCGTGTCCCGCCTGCATGATCCCACCGCCGCCGCCGGTCATCACCATGAATCCTAATTGAGAAACAGCGTGAGCAAACTCAAGGGCCATTTGGTACTCTGGTGTATCTGCCGCGAGACGAGCAGAACCGAAGATTGTGACTTTGCGAACGTGTCGGTAATCATAAAAAAGCTCGAAACCGCGCTCCATATCTGCTAACGCAGCCGACAAGATTTTCCAATCGAGACGCTCAATTTCGCTATCAGCTAGACGAACAATAGTAGCAAGTGCTTGCTGAATAAATTGCCGATTTTTTAATGTCGGTAAACGAGCGATCAATTCAGCGATATCCGCCTGTAAAGACTCTAATGTGTCAAACGACGCAGATGAGGTCATGAGAACTGCCGCAACAATGGCACTATATTTTACGTGAATGACTTACACTCTAGCAAGCGGGATATACCCCTCTGATGTGCAGCTAGCATTCTTAGAGCTGGCTTTGAGGTAGTATTGGTGATTACTCAAGTTGAGATCCCCATCTTTTGAGATTGAAACTCGGAAGATGATGTTCATCGTGAGCTTCCAACGAATGCCATTAGTCATGCGAATAATTTAGACATTTGCTGAGTCAAAATGTCTCAGCTTCCCCTCAATTCAATCCCAGTTCTTCTTTCAACGCCTCTGGCACATTAACTGCTGTCTCTAATCCCCGCACACCTTCCCACTGCTGCTTTTTACCCCAGTTCATTTCTTGGAGATTGGCGTCGCTGAGGTCTGCACCACCCAAAATGGCGTAACTGAGGTTGCTATGGCTAAGATCCGCACCATTGAGAATAGCACCACTGAGGTTACTGCCACTGAGGTTAGCACTGTTAAGATTGGCATAGCTGAGGTCTGTGCCGAACAGGATGGCGTCGGTGAGATCGGCACCACTGAGGTCGGCGTCGTTGAGAATCACGCCACTGAGGTCGGCTTCGTTGAGAATTACCCGACTCAGGTCTACGCCACTAAGGTCGGCACCTAAGAACATTGCGCCGTTAAGTCTGGCATTGTTAAGTTTGGCACCGTTAAGTTTGGCGTAGCTGAGGTCTGCGGCAACAAGGATAGCATCACTAAGGTTGGTACTGAAAAGAATTGTGTCACTGAGGTTAGTACCGTTGAGAATGGCGTGACTCAAATCAGCACCACTGAGGTCGGCGCGGCAAAGATCGGCATAGCTAAAGCTGACGCTGCTAAGGTTGGCTTCACTCAGATTTGCACCGAAAAGGATGGCGTTACTTAGATCAGCATGGCTAAGGTTGGTGCTACTCAGGTCAGCGCGGTTGAGGTCGGCATGGTTGAGGTCGGCGCGACTGAGATTCGTACTGCTGAGGTCGGCGCGGTTGAGATCGGCACGGCTGAGGTTAGCACAGCTGAGGTTAGCACCACTGAGGTTGGTACTACTAAGGTCGGCCCCACTAAGGTTAGCACCGCTGAGGTTGGCACCGCTGAGGTTGGCATCACCAAGGTTGGCACCGCTAAGGTTGGCACCGCTGAAGTTTACGCCAGTTAAGTTGGCATCGCCGAGATAAGCAAGGCTTAGGTCAGCGCCGCTAAAGTCTGCCCCGGTGAGGTTGGCATCGCCTAAGTAAGCACTCTGAAAGTTACCGCCTTTGAGGAATTGCCCGACTATACTGCTAAAGTTACCAATTTCCAGGGCATCGCTATAGTTGATAATCCGCAGCAGTTGAGATGTGAAAAAATTGTCTGTGTCTGGTTGGGCAGATGGATAGAAGGTGATTTTTTGTTTGAGTTCATCTTGCTCTTGAGCGTAGCGGTGTAACTCTAACAGTAAAATCAGTACGTTTAGACCTGTATATATGTCTACCTGTCTCAATCCGATCGCAATATTTTGTGCTGCCAGTTTTAATCTTTTTTTCTGAGGTAAGTTATCATCTGGTGTTCCATCGATAAATTCTCCCTGACACCAGCGATGATAAAAATCTTCTAGCCGCCAGAAAAGTAGTTCTGGGCGAATTTTTTTACCAGTCACAACCAATTCCATTACTTGGCTGACTATTTCTGGTTTCATCGCCCCATTGCCAAGTAAATCATAAATTTCTTCATGCATTTGGCGATCGCCCACTCTAAACGATAACCCAGAGGGTAGAGTGCCCAATGTCTGATCGTCTATCTTAGAAGTCAAACCGCTCTTTGGTATTGCCCATTTTTCTAAGCTTTTTTGCAGTCTCGGAGAGTATAAATATTCCTGCAAATCATCTTGAGCAAATTTAACGCTTTTATCTGGTTCTTTAATACTTTTTTCTAGAGGTAAAACTGCTTCGGTTTCTGGCGATGTGGTCTTTGGCATCTCTTCTAACCTTGTACCTCTCACATAATTTCTCAGCAGCTGCCAGACTTGAGATAAATATGTTGACATTTCTGTGTCCGTTGTTACATTTAAATTACTGTTTTTGATAATCCTGAATTAAAACTTTTTCTATGCTAGTTTGCTATTCATTGCCAACAATCAAGAGTATAAACAAATACTATATTAAAAAAATCATCAGTTGGCTATGTCTATGAAGAGCTACTTCTTGTGCATTTGCCAACAGCTTTCCTGGAGGGCGGCTTTTCGCTCATCTGTAGTAGCCTTAAGCTTCTTCTGGTGAGGTAAATAAAGTGTTAGCTTAAGATTCTTTCCAAAATCAAGTAATTTTCATGTTTTTGCTATTTTGTTATGCTTTTTCCCCAAGAAATTTACTAGTTTGATGTAAAAATAATGCTTACTGTTTCTTGGAGAGGTAATTGTTAGGAGAAATCCAAAAGTGTTGAATGTTAAGAAAAATCCGATAAAAACAGCCCAAAATATGTTAA
>NZ_JBDNJQ010000306.1:0-3516 GCF_051172895.1 Nostoc sp. CALU 1950
GATGGCACTGAGGCTGGTACCGTCCGCATTAAGGATATTAATACTGGCACGGGTAGCTCTCATGCACAAAAGCTCATAAATATCAACGGCACGCTGTACTTTGTTGCTACCGACAGCAGCGGGGGCTATGAACTGTGGAAGAGTGATGGCACTGAGGCTGGTACCGTCCGCATTAAGGATATTAATACTGGCACGGGTAACTCTAGCCCAGGATATCTGACGAATGTCAACGGCACGCTGTATTTCAGTGCCACCGACAGCAGTGGCGGGACTGAACTGTGGAAAAGTGATGGTACTGAGGCTGGTACTGTCCGCGTCAAGGATATCTTCTCTGGCACGGGTAGCTCTAACCCGTACTTTCTGACGAATGTCAACGGTACGCTTTACTTTGTTGCCTCGAACAGTAACGCTGGGGACTA
The DNA here is from genome assembly GCF_051172895.1 of Nostoc sp. CALU 1950. NCBI lineage: Bacteria > Bacillati > Cyanobacteriota > Cyanophyceae > Nostocales > Nostocaceae > Nostoc > Nostoc sp. CALU 1950. The sequence goes on from NZ_JBDNJQ010000306.1 coordinate 420, forward strand.
TGAACTGTGGAAGAGTGATGGTACAGAGGTTGGTACTGTCCGCGTCAAGGATATTTTCTCTGGCACGGGTGGCTCTTCCCCAGGAAATCTGACGAATGTCAACGGTACACTGTACTTCAGTGCCTTCGACAGCATTGGAGAGACTGAACTCTGGAAAAGTGATGGTACTGAGGCTGGTACTGTCCGCGTCAAGGATATTAATACTGGCACGGGTGGCTCTGACCCAGTAAATCTAACAAATATCAACGGCACGTTGTACTTCAGTGCTACCGACAGCAGTGGGGGTCGGGAACTGTGGAAGAGTGATGGCACTGAGGCTGGTACTATCCGTGTTAAGGATATTGTCTCTGGCACGGGTGACTCTTCCCCAACAGATCTGATGAATGTCAACGGTACGCTCTACTTCGGTGCCTCTGACAGCAGTTGGCGCTATGAACTGTGGAAGAGTGATGGCACCGAGGCTGGTACTGTCCGTGCTAAGGATATCTTCTCTGGCACGAGTGGCTCTTACCAAGCAAATCTGACCAATATCAACGGCACGTTCTACTTTACTGCCGCCGACAGCAGTGGAGACAGTGAACTGTGGAAGAGTGATGGTACTGAGGCTGGTACTGTCCGCGTTAAGGATATTAATACTGGCACAGGTAGTTCTAATCCAGTATTTCTGACGAATGTCAACGGTACGCTGTACTTCAGAGCCACCGACAGCAGCGGGGGTCAGGAATTGTGGAAGAGTGATGGCACAGAAGCTGGTACCGTCCGCGTTAAGGATATTGTTTCTGGCACGGGTAGCTCTAGCCCGCACAATCTGACGAATGTCAACGGCACGCTATACTTTAATGCCACCGACAGCAGTGGTGGCTCTGAACTATGGAAGAGTGATGGCACTGAGGCTGGTACTGTCCGCGTCAAGGATATTGTTTCTGGCACTGGTAACTCTAGCCCGTTATCTCTGACGAATGTCAACGGCACGTTGTACTTCAGTGCCATTGACAGCAGTGGGGGTCGGGAACTGTGGAAGAGTGATGGCACCGAGGCTGGTACCGTCCGCATCAAGGATATCTTCTCTGGCACGGGTAGCTCTAGCCCGCAAAATCTGACGAATGTCAACGGCACGCTATACTTTAATGCCGCCGACAGCAGTGGTGGCTCTGAACTATGGAAGAGTGATGGCACTGAGGCTGGTACCGTCCGCGTTAAGGATATCTTCTCTGGCACTGGTCACTCTAGCCCAGCATTTCTGACGAATATCGACGGCACGCTATACTTCAGAGCCATTGACAGCAGTGGAGGTCAGGAATTGTGGAAGAGTGATGGCACTGAGGCTGGTACTGTCCGCGTTAAGGATATTGTCTCTGGCACGGGTAGCTCTAACCCCGGAAATCTGACGAATGTCAACGGCACACTGTATTTCAGTGCCACCGACAGCACTGGGGGTCAGGAACTGTGGAAGAGTGATGGCACTGAGGCTGGCACTGTCCGCGTCAAAGATATCTTCTCTGGTACAGATAGCTCTAGCCCAGCATTTCTGACGAATGTCAACGGCACGCTGTATTTCAGTGCCACCGACAGCAGTGGAGACAGTGAACTGTGGAAGAGTGATGGCACTGAGGCTGGTACTGTCCGCGTCAAGGATATCTACCCTGGCTTAGCTGGCTCTAATCCCAACAACCTAACTTACGTTAATGGCAAACTCTACTTTTTTGCTAACAATGGTAACACTGGGCAAGAACTTTTTAAGCTTGACCTGAACAGTACCCCCACTGAGCTGAGTCTAAGTGCCACTAGTGTTAACGAGAATGTTCCTGGCAACACAGTAATTGGCAACTTTAGCACTGTTGATGCCGATGGAGACAACACCCACACCTACACCCTAGTTTCGGGTACTGGCAGCACTGATAACAGCGCCTTCACAATTGTGGGTAACGAGTTACGGATTAATAGTTCGCCGGACTACGAAACCAAGAATAGCTACAACATCCGTTTACGCACCACAGATCAGGGTGGCTTATTCTATGAGAAAGAAATTGCGATCATAGTCAACGATATTAATGAAGTCCCACCAGTTGCAAATACCATTAATGGCACTTCAATTGCAAACAACCTAACTGGTACAGAGAACAGAGATATCATCTCAGGATTGCTGGGCAATGACACGCTCAACGGACTAGCTGATAACGACACCCTTGATGGCGGCGATGGAAATGATTTCTTAGATGGTGGTGCAGGAGATGACAGTCTCATTGGTGGTAAAGGCAATGACACTTATACTGTGGACAGCATCGGCGACACTATTATTGAATCCGCCAGTGCAGGCACAGATTTAGTTAAGTCTTCTGTGAGTTGGGTGTTGGCAGATAATCTGGAGAACTTGACCCTGACTGGAACCGAAGCAATCAATGGTACTGGTAACAGCCTTAATAACATTTTGATTGGAAATACTGCCGCTAACATCTTGAGTGGAGAAAACGGTAACGATAAACTCTTCGGTGATTCAGGTAATGACACCTTGCTGGGTGGAATCGGCAATGACACCTTAGATGGAGGTTTGGGATCTGATAATCTCAATGGTGGAATCGGCAATGACACTTACATCGTAGACAACCCGAATGATTTTATTACTGAATCCGCTAATGCAGGCACAGATTTAGTCAAGTCTTCTGTGAGTTTTGTCTTGGCAGATAACCTGGAAAACTTGACTCTGACTGGAACCACAGCAATCAATGGTACTGGTAACAGCCTTGATAACATCTTGACGGGAAATACTGGCGCTAACATCTTAAATGGATTTGATGGTAGCGATCGCCTGATTGGTGGTTCTGGCAATGACACCTTGTTCGGCGGTTCCGGTGATGACACCTTGGATGGAGGTGTGGGAATTGACAATCTCGATGGTGGAGTCGGCAATGACATTTACACCATAGACAGCCTCAGCGATACGATTACTGAAGGCTTAGATGCAGGTACAGATTTAGTCCAGTCTTCTGTGAGTTGGGTATTGGCAGATAACTTGGAAAATTTGACCCTGACTGGAAGCAAGGTAATCAATGGTACTGGTAACAGCCTTGATAACATCTTGACGGGAAATACTGGCGCT
>NZ_JBDNJQ010000307.1:0-3416 GCF_051172895.1 Nostoc sp. CALU 1950
TAACATATTTTGGGCTGTTTTTATCGGATTTTTCTTAACATTCAACACTTTTGATCGTTAACCTAATATAAATATCATAGTTAACTTATCGCTTTAAGATATAAGGTAGTTAGAGATATAAAAAATAATAGACGGCGATTGAGTTGACTAAATTAATTATCAAATATAATAGGCTTTATCCATTTATCTGATTTCAAATAATCGATAGGTAGTTGTAAGTCAGTATACATGATTTAACATCGATTGACGTTAACAAAAATTATAACTTTAGTTACTTATGGTATGAGTTAAGTTATCTATAAAATACTTGGTTATCTATCTTAGTCTCATTAAAACCGCCGTCTTTAGAATCATAGTATTGTCTAGCTTTAGCAACTAGTTGATTGTAGCTATCTTGGTTAAGTGCCTTGCAAGTAGCTATGATATCGTATCTGGATAGTTTCAAGCTACACATCATATAGCTTGCTATGCAGTGATTTAATTCTCTTATTTGGGCAATATCAACACTTGCTACAAATGGTTTAATACAATGCTCAATTGTGCGTAACAGTGTTTTGAGATTGTGTTTTGCTGAGGCTAGTTTTTCTTGCTCATATTCACTCAAGTTACGGTCATTCAATTTTTCACTTATACCCAACGCATTGTTATCTAACATTTTCTTACCTGCCAATTTCAGAATAGATTCTAACCAAATATACTCTGTTAACACTCCCTTTGCGTCTCTAAATAGCTTGTTTAAGCTAGTCTTTATCATTGGTCGTTTTCCAATGTGACGACGGTTACAGATGATTCTATCGCCTATTGTGACGGTATCCGTATGACGTGTTAAACCATTGAATTCTGTAACGTGTGGTAGCACGTCTTTCTTGGTTAGATAATTAGCGATTGCTTCATATTTAGGATGTACTGCTATCCACTCGTAGCAGTCATAATGAGATATAGTTACAATCCCCAATTCTACTAACTTGATACGATCTTGAGTCATATTAAGACTCATTTTTTTCTTACCTGATAACTGCTTTATGTGAGCAAATTGGGTTCCTGTTTCGTCATCCATTGAGAATGAACGCACATACTGTTTAGCTAATCTGTACAATGTAACTCTGTCACCTTGTAATTCACATTGTAGATACATCTCTTTATTTGTATCTGTCAATAATGGGAATGGTTTAGTTACACCGTCTTTAGTAACTGGTATACAGTCAGTAGATTGTAACTCTACTTTAAATGGCATAGACCATCCATCGATTAAACCACTAGAAAACTTATCTACTAACTTCCTACCATTCTCAACCTTAACTACATTTTTATTACTAGTCTCTAGTTCAGTATTCAATGTTTCATTAAGTTCCTTAAGTTGTGTCTTCTGTGTAGTTGCAAACTGTTTTAAGGTAGTTAACAACATACCATCAATAAGCGGTATTTGTTCAGATGCTTTACTAGCAGCGTTAATGAAACAATCTAATATAGTTTGTTCATCAATGTTTGAAAACTTAATACTTTCAATACTCAATCCTTTATCAGTTGATTTAACACTGTTAATAGGATTACAATGTTCAAGTAGTTCCAAGAGTAAGAAAACAGATGGATCATAGCAGCTAGTAATTACCAACTTCCGATTGTGTTCTAATGTCTTGACAAACTCAAAGTTACCATTTGAAATCATTGACTCAAATAATCTTGCTACATCAGCGCGTGTCCGATATTCTGGATAATCAGCCAAGTAACCATCGCTAGGGAATAAACCATCTATGTAGTTGATAACTGAAAGTTCAAACTTTTTACTAAACTTGTAAACCCGCGCATTATGCCATATCTCAACTAAACTCCTAACAGGTTTACCATCTAGATTTTTGATTCCCATACGGTTATCAGCTTTGATGTATTCGTTAACCATAAAGCTAAATTGAATAGCTGTATTACCGTCATCTGTGTTAGTTTCGGTAACTACTTTACAACGAACTGATATAGCCTTTTCTGTTTTAACTTTAGTTACTTTATCGACAGTACCATATTTTATTGCATTGAAGCTATAATTTAATGGTAATGGGGTACGTAACGTAGTACGTTCGCTACCTGACAGTTGAGAAGCATTGATGGTTAATGAATTAATATTTTTAGTTGATTTACCCTTAATAGCATCTTGAATATCAAGCATTTTTACTATTTTAGGTTCAAATGATTGAGAAATATTAGTAGTTACTGAATTAATATTTTTAGTATTGTTTGATGCTTTTAACCAAGGGTTAAGTATAATTATTTTTACTGTATACTGGCATATTGTATTTATATCTTCTATTGTAAAATTTTGCTGAAATAGTTTGTATTTTTCAGGTTTATATAATTGGTATATAGTGTAATAGAGTAGATATGGTAAATTAAAATTAAACTTTGCATTGGCACACAAATAACTTATTACTTGTAAACCTATTTGCTGTTGAAGTATAGTTTGATTATCCTTGATTTTGTCTGTAGGAAGAACATACTTATCTTCCATTAGCTGCCGATGTTTTATGAAATATTCAATACAATCTTCAGTAATACTATTGAGCGCTTGATTATTCTCATTTTTTATTGACTTAATCCAGTATTTAAATTTTACGTCATCAATAATTTTTTCTTCCCCAATATAAAATTTACTTAAAAAATGCTCATGAAATATCTTTAACCTTTGTCCCCTATTTTCAATAAAGTCATTTGTTTCTATAACGTTTTCATCAGATGATACTCTTAGACTGCATTGTTTCACTTGTCTAGAGTTACTAGTATGAAGGTGAGCAAAATAAGGTTTTCTAATATTACCTTTTCTTAGATAAACTTCTTGTTCACACTCAGGACAAAGTAAACCTCGTTCAGAGTAAGAAAAAAAGTCACATTCAACTGGATAAATTTCTTGACCACCTTCATACATCGAGATTGCAAATTTCATATTTAATTGATACTCTCATTATTATGAGAATAACTGTTAATACTTAGGAAATACCTGAGTAAAGTTACTTATTATACTTTTAATTACCAATTCCACCCCCATGATTTTATGTAGAATCAAACACTACACTGTGCAGGATTAAGTGTAGTGTTGTAACCCTTATCCTGGCTGGGTTATGTATAGTGTGTAGGGTTATTAATACATTTAAGCTCACATACCATAGTGAATTATGGATTGTGACTTAGGGTTATTGTTCCCTTATTTCATTTCAAGGTCAGAGCATTACCCTAATATATTTAGAAATAATGCTCTAACCCTACACAAACTACACAACCCTTACCCTGACTGGATTATGATGCTACACCTCACTCTTCACTGTGTAGGTTTGACTTTACACTACCTGCTAGAGGTGAAAGAATATGGTCATCTTTATGGGAGCATCCACTTTTGGAAGAAACACCTAATCAGACAGCAAGTAAACCATTAA
>NZ_JBDNJQ010000030.1:0-60336 GCF_051172895.1 Nostoc sp. CALU 1950
TGCTTGACCAAGATAGTTGGGAAACGGCTTCGTATGTATTATCGTAGTATTCGAGCTTAATATCATACTTCTGACCAGCAACCAGTGCGATCGAGCCACTGTGTTCCGTAGCTGATTGATCGACAAACTTGTTGATGATTTGTTGACCATTCACCCACAGTCGCACACCATCATCAGTAGAGGTATGGAAATTGTAAGTTTCGCTGTACTTGGCTTGTACCTGACCTGTCCAACGCGCTGAGAAGGTATCTACACCGATGGATGGATCTGGAGAACCAAGGGCCCAGTTAAAGTTAACCGTCGCATCTGTGCGAGTTTGCTTCAGGTTGGTGAAGTCGATGTTGTCATAGTACTCTCCTTTGAGTCCCTTGCCATTACCAACTACAGGAGGTACGTTGACATTGTTGACATTACTGTACAGTTGGGACTGAGGAATAATTTCTTTTGCTTGAGAAGTGCTTGACCAAGATAGTTGGGAAACGGCTTCGTATGTATTATCGTAGTATTCGAGTTTAATATCATACTTCTGACCAGCAACCAGTGCGATCGCGCCAATGTTTTCTGTGGCTGATTGATCGACAAACTTGTTGATGATTTGTTGACCATTCACCCACAGTCGCACGCCATCATCAGTAGTGGTGTAGAAATTGTAAGTTTCGCTGTACTTGGCTTCTACCTGACCTGTCCAACGTGCTGAGAAGGTATCTACACCTACGGATGGATCTGGAGAACCAAGGGCCCAGTTAAAGTTAACTGTCGCATCTGTGCGAGTTTTCTTCAGGTTGGTGAAATCGATGTTGTCGTAGTACTCTGCTTTTAGCCCATCTCCCTGAGAGAGAGCGCTAGCACTAGCCCGAGCAGAAATATTGCTGGGTTGTGCCTGATTCTCTAAAGCAGATGGTTGAGCAACAATTGTTGGATTTACAGATGTTGACAGCTGTTGATTCTGTTCATTCATTGAGATATATGCCTCACAATAGAGCTAAAACTAATGCCATAATCAATACTTTTGGATTAGTTTTATGTTTAATGTTTTCAACAAAAAATGCGTAATAATCGTAGCGTGATTATGTTGATAATCAAATCATTATTTACCTATCAACATATTCTTAATTAAGACTGATACTATTTCATTCACTTGCTAATACAAAGCAATTTATTAATGCATGATACTTTGGGTTCTGCTATTTGTATCAACATTAAAATAGTATGCCTTAATGATATGCCTGCCTATGTTTTCTCTGAAAGGAAATATAAAAAACGTGTATTATATCAAATACTAAAGATTACTTTAAGGGGGTATTAGTCCTGGTTAATGTTTGTTTTCTTCAGGCAAATTTGTGAGTTTAATTCATAGTTTTTTCCTCCAGCAAGAATTGCCTTCTGCAACTCGACTGACTTTATACTGAGCCTGTATTTCCTGAGCTTGTCTTTGGTGCAGCCTCTCGTAGAGAAGGGTAAAAATTGCGATCGCCGAAGTCCTCCAGCCTTCTCTTATAAAAAATCACAAATCACCATTTTTGAGAGCTTCTAATTTCTACTGACGTGCAGGTGTATGAAGGTGAGGCAAAGCAAAGCACAATCGGAGTATATAGATACTTAAGTATTTATAGGGGCAATAAGACACATTTCGTTTAAGTACTGTTTTTAGATTAATCAATTACATATTTGACACTAGAACACGATGTTATGTCTATCTTTATTGTGGAACTTTGTTTAAATATTCACATTGATATATATATTTTTAAAGGAATATAAAAGTTTTGATGAGTTTTACATAAAAATCCCCAACATACAGGATAATCCCATGTTTTTTCTCTGTATAGATATTAATTATATGAAAATTGTATAAAGAAATCTTTTTCTATTTAAAGATTTGACAAAGTATGATTTATCTATGCTTTATCTTGACGCGTATTCGGAACACAATCCGTAGCAATTCCCCGAATATCGGACTTTTCGAGCAACCTTGTTGTAGGTGAACTATCCAGCGAATTGCTACGCAGCAGTTTCACTGAACGCAAGGACTTATCAGCGTCTGAAACCCTACTATTTCGTTCATTTACAAAAGTTTTTAATTTACTTCAAGTCGGAAAAATTACAAGTTTGACGTTGCACATTCCCACTTTCCCCTAGACTAGGGGCAGCAACCTTGTTCAAACTGGCTGAGGAAAGTGGATTTTGACTGAGACAAACAATTTAAACTCTACCATCCAGAATGTCTCACGCAGGGAATTGCGAGATTTAGTGCGGACTCAGCTGCAAATGCTCCTAGAAGCAGGAGACTTGCAGGGAGCAAAAGCTATTCTCGTACCTGTACAGCCTGCGGATATTGCCGAGGCGATTGAGGGTTTACCAGAAGCGATGCACGCTTTGGCTTTTCGCTTGCTTTCTAAGGATGAGGCGATCGAGGTTTATGAATATCTCGACTATAGTGTTCAAGAACGGTTAATCGAGGAACTTAAAAGCCAGGAAGTCCGCGATATTGTCGATCAAATGTCGTCGGATGACCGGGCTAGATTATTTGATGAATTACCAGCAAAAGTTGTTAATCGTCTGTTAGAGCAACTGAGTCCCGCAGAACGCCAAGCTACAGCCCAACTATTGGGTTATGAAGCTGATACTGCTGGGCGAATCATGACGCTAGAGTTAATTTCGCTGAAAGAAAACTTTACAGTATCTCAAGCTCTAGAGCGAATTCGCAACTTAGCTAATGCCAGTGAGATGATTTATTATCTTTATGTCATGGATGCGGCAAGGCGCTTAACGGGGATTGTATCGTTGCGGGAATTGGTGACTTCTCAGCCTGAGCAGATTATTGGCGAAATTATGACCCGTGATGTGGTGTTTGTCTACACTGATACAGACCAAGAAGAAGTTGCCAGATTAATCCAAAGATATGACTTTTTAGCTGTGCCTGTAGTCGATAGAGAACAGCGTCTAGTAGGTATTGTCACCGTAGATGATGTGATTGATATTTTGCAACAAGAAACCACCGAAGATATCTATGCCTTGGGTGGTGGTGTGCAGTCGGGGGGCGACAACTATTTTCAGATGAATTTACTGGAAATTGCTCGGAAGCGGGTTGTATGGTTATTGGTCTTACTTGTAACCAATACCATTACAGGAACGATTATTAAGTCGCAAGAAGACCTTTTAGCAAAAGTGGTGACACTGACGGCGTTTATCCCCTTGCTGACGGGGACTGGTGGTAATGTGGGCGCTCAATCTTCCACGGTAGTGATTCGCGGGATGAACACCGATGAAATCCGATCGCTTGGCGCATTGCAGGTAATTGGCCGAGAGGCGATCGCAGGCGCATTATTGGGGGGAATGTTAGGTACGATCGCTACTGTCTGGGCTTATTTTCTCCAAGGACGATTAGAAGTAGCGATCGCAGTCGGCACTAGTTTGGTAGCTATTTCTCTTTTAGCTTCTATCTCCGGTTCAGCACTGCCGTTTCTATTTCGCTACCTCCGTTTAGATCCGGCATTAATGTCAGCACCATTCATCACCACAGCAGTTGATGTAGTAGGTGTTTTGATTTACTTCAATTTAGCGCGGGTAATTTTAAAGTTATGAAAAGAGTCATTTGTTATTAGTTATTTGTCATTAGTCATTTAGTGAAGAACAAAGTACAAATGACTAATGACTAATTTTTACAATTCTGATGCTGTCTCTGGAGCAACAATTTCGCCAGTACCTAATTCTAGTATCAAGTCCTGATCAGTAATCAATCCGCTGAGTTCTTTAACTTGTAAATTCATTTCTTCACAAGCTTGTCTGAGTTCTTGTGCAAATTTGTTGAGGTCTTGACCATAGCCACATTGATAAGCAGCAGTTTCAATTCCTTGCTTGGCATTTGCTCTAGCACAATCTACTAGTTCTGTGCCATACAGTGGTGTAGGAGATGCCATAGACTTAGTTATTACTTCTTAAATGTACACTGCTAGATAGATTACCAATATTTCAACATTTACTCATCCCTCCAATGGAAGACCATTAGGGTAGAGTCATTAGTCATTTGTCATTTGTCATTTGTCATTAGTAAATAACCAATGACTAATACTACTCTACAAGAGGCTACGCTAATGGCAAGCTCAGTACAAATGACAAATGACCAAAGACAAATGACAAATGACTAACTATTTTACTTACCCATTAACCACTTCTCCACCATTGACATGTAACACTTGTCCAGAGACATAAGAACCATCATCAGAGGCTAAAAATACATAGCTGGGAGCAACTTCTTCTGGTTGTCCGGCTCGTTGCATTGGTACTTGTTTACCAAAAGTTTCAACTTTCTCTTCAGGAAAAGTTGAAGGAATTAAAGGTGTCCAAATTGGCCCTGGTGCAACAGCATTAACGCGAATTCCTTTTGACACCAAATTTTGTGACAAGGAGCGAGTAAAGGCAACGATCGCACCTTTTGTAGATGAATAATCTAGTAGTTGTGGATTACCTTTATAAGCTGTTACCGATGTGGTATTAATGATAGAACTGCCTGCTTGTAAATGTTTGAGTGCAGCTTTAGTCATGAAAAACATCGAGAATATATTGGTGCGGAAAGTTCGCTCTAGTTGCTCTTTGGTAATTTCCTCGATACTTTCTTTTGGATGTTGTTCGGCGGCGTTGTTGATGAGAATATCGAGTTTGCCAAACTCACCAACTGTTTGTTGGATTGCTTGCTGACAAAAGGTTTCATCGCCAATATCACCTGCAATGGTGACTGCACGACGCCCTTGTTTTTCTACCAAATGTTTTGTTTCTTTGGCATCGTCGTGTTCATTCAGGTAAAGGATCGCCACATCTGCACCTTCTTTAGCAAATGCGATCGCTACAGCACGACCAATACCACTATCTGCACCTGTAATCAATGCTACTTTATCTTGTAACTTGCCACTACCCCGATACTGAGCATCATCTGCTTTAGGTTTTGGCGTCATTTCTGATTCAATACCTGGTACTTCTTGTTGCTGTGGCGGTTGTAATTTTTGCTCTTTTTTCTCTTTTGATTTAGGCATAGTTTTTCTCTTGGTAATTGAATTTTGAATGTAATTAAGTATTGGGAATTTGGGTTAGGTAAGAGGTGAAAGTTAACAGGTGATCGGAAATAATCTGTACTTTATTCTTCATATTCATCAAAAGCAAACCTCGGATCAAAAATTTAACCCAAGGTTTATTTTCTGCTTTGACTCTCACTTGCCATTTGCAACTTTAGGCTTTTATACCCCAGATGCTTGTCAAAGTTACTTATTGCTGGTAGATTTATGCTGCTTAGATTTTTTATCCTCACACCTAATTACGAAAACAAGTACACAACGATTCTCTGATGAAAATTTTATTATTCTCATCTGCTTTTAAGGTAACTATTCTGTAGCTGTAGTTTATCGCTCCATAGAGGTAAAGTAATCTATAATTTGCTCAATCTTAAGACAGAAAATAATTTAAATAAGAGTTACTCAATTAGCTAATTATGATCTCTTGTATCTTATGAATTGTGCCATTACCGCTAAATGAAAATAAATGTTTCTACTTTCTCACTTCATGGTTGCAAAAATACCTAATTTATGAAGTCAAATTTTGTTAATATTAATATTTATTTAGTTTTATATCTGTATAGCTGCCTTTTTGCAGACTAAATTTATTGCAAAAGCAATTGATAAACTAATAGGCCAAAAGTTTGTGTGGTGCGCTACATTGAGATTATTAGAGGGCAGGGGTTATGGCAACACTAAATATTTCTGAGTTAGAGCAAGTTGAAAAGTTTCGCCACTTACAATTAACCCTACGCGATCGCTGGAAAACTAGCGAGCTATTTGACAATAGTGAAGCGGATATTTTAATTATTCCCTCCTTGAGTCTTGACCAGCGCGAACTCCAAAAGATCGAAGGCTGTGAGCATTATGAAGAAAGATTACTATTTTCTTTAATTCGGTTGCGGAATCCCCGGACTCGGCTGGTTTATGTAACATCAGTACCGCTGCATCCTAGTATCATTGATTATTATCTGCAACTGTTGCCAGGAATTCCCTTTTCTCATGCCCGCAATCGCTTGCTGCTACTTTCTACTTACGATTCCTCTCTTAAGCCTCTTAGCCAAAAGATTTTAGAACGCCCCCGACTGCTAGAAAGGATTCATCAATCTTTGAGGCTAGACAAATCATTTATGATCTGCTACAACTCTTCGCACTGGGAAGGCGAATTGTCTTTAAAATTAGGTGTACCACTGTATGCTGCTGCACCAGATTTACAGATTTGGGGGACAAAAAGTGGCAGTCGGCAAATCTTCGCCGAAAGTGGAGTATCTCACCCAGATGGCAGCGAAAAAGTTTGGAACCACGAAGATTTGGCAAAAGCTACTAGTGATTTGTGGGAACGTCAACCGACATTAAAACGGGTAGTGGTAAAACTCAACGAAGGCATTTCTGGAGAGGGAAATGCATTGGTGGATTTTAGGCCGATTGAGAATTTAGCACCAGGAATTGGTACTCATGACCAAAGGGTAGCAGCAATTAGCGATCGCTTCTCAACAATGCGCTTTCAAGCAAAACTTGAAACTTGGGATAATTTTTCGGGAAGAATCCCGGAATTAGGGGCAATTGTCGAAGCTTTTGTGGAAGGTGAAATTAAGCGATCGCCCAGTGTCCAAGGACGGATTACACCCACTGGCGAAGTCGAAATTCTTTCAACCCATGACCAAATTCTGGGAGGCCCAGACGGTCAGATTTATCTTGGTTGTAGCTTTCCCGCTGATGAAAGATATCGATTGCAATTACAGCAATTGGGGCTGCAAGTCGGCAGAAAATTAGCAGAAAAAGGTACTTTAGAGCGATTTGGTGTAGATTTTATCGCCGTTGACAAGGGTAACGGAGAGTGGGATATTCAGGCGATCGAAATTAACCTGCGTAAAGGCGGTACAACTCATCCATTCATGACCCTGAAATTATTAACGAACGGCCGCTATGACCTTTCCACGGGTTTATTTTATAGTCAGCAAGGTCGTCCAAAATACTATATTGCCACTGACAATCTGCAAAAAGAGCGCTATCAGGGATTATTACCTAATGATTTGATGGATATCATCGCTCACCACAGACTGCACTTCGATAGCGGTACTGAGACGGGCACAGTGTTTCATCTGATGGGTTGCCTTTCGCAGTTTGGCAAGTTGGGATTAACCAGCATCGGTGATTCTCCGCAACAAGCACAAGATATTTATAACAGAGTTGTGAAAGTTCTGGATGAAGAAACCCGCAGCGAAAATCGTGATTTCTCGGCGCTTTCAGATTATTCCTTTCCCGTGGTTTGGGATGAACATAGTTAAGAATAGGGAGATTGTATTTTGTCGGTTGCTATGGTATGGTTTATACCAACAAATGCACCATGAAAATTAAATAAGTACATACGTTTTGCGTGCAAGCTAATGGTTAGTTTCCTGAAGCCATTGTGTTAAGAAGTGTAAACTGAGGGGGTCGTGCAATGGCTGAAAAGCTTATTGTTTCGTAGACCCCCTCAGATGACTTGCTGTATAAAGGTTTGAGCTACTTGAAGACTATAATTATTGTCAATAATTGTGGTTTGTTGACAGGTAAAATAGACCCCCCTCAGTCTTGCAGTTCTGTAAGCCTTATTTGGTAAGCTTTCTGTAAGGGTAGGGTTTTAAATCTCTTACCCCTCACGGGGATGGAAACTTTCATCCAACCATAATCTTGCCCCGTCTTCTTTCATGTTTTAAATCTCTTGCCCCTCACGGGGATGGAAACATTTAGCTACTTTCACTCCTGCATTAATCAGGTTAGTGTTTTAAATCTCTTACCCCTCACGGGGATGGAAACAAAAATTTTAGATTGGAGTTAGCCGAAATAATCGGAGTTTTAAATCTCTTACCCCTCACGGGGATGGAAACTTACTCAAGAAAGTGAAGTGTACACAAATGCAGGCAAAAGTTTTAAATCTCTTACCCCTCACGGGGATGGAAACGTTGGCTTGCTGCCATCAATGTTAATGATAACTGCTTGTTTTAAATCTCTTACCCCTCACGGGGATGGAAACCTTTGATAATGTTTGCTAGAAGAAGCAATGTGGCAATAGTTTTAAATCTCTTACCCCTCACGGGGATGGAAACATAGCAACGCCACTGGCATTGCATACGTCAATAGCTATTTGTTTTAAATCTCTTACCCCTCACGGGGATGGAAACAGCTCAAGGACACGCTGCATAGTTGCAGCGGTTTCTGCGTTTTAAATCTCTTACCCCTCACGGGGATGGAAACTATTTCTAAATGCTGCTTGTGCATTTACATTCCCCATTGTTTTAAATCTCTTACCCCTCACGGGGATGGAAACCATTAGTTACTGTTGCATACACTTTCAAATTTTTAGTTGTTTTAAATCTCTTACCCCTCACGGGGATGGAAACGCTGGAGGCGGATCTGGTGGTAATTCTAACACCAGATGTTTTAAATCTCTTACCCCTCACGGGGATGGAAACTTAACCTTCCTTTTCCTTAAAGCTCAAAATCTTCCAAGGGTTTTAAATCTCTTACCCCTCACGGGGATGGAAATTGCAATTTGCTAGCTTGATTGACTCTAGTGAAAAATAGTTTTAAATCTCTTACCCCTCACGGGGATGGAAATGCAGCTTTAACTGTGGCTGAAAGAGTTAGAGCCGCAGGGTTTTAAATCTCTTTTACCGAAACAGGATATGGAGTGTTGATATAACTGATTAGCGGATTAGTTCTGAATGCGCTGATCGCTATTAGGTAAACCTTGCTGGTTATTTGGCTCTTTACCAGATTGCGATTGAGTATATATATAGGTTACTAATGCCAGAGTCAGCCCAATGGCAAAGACCACTCCCAGGATTCGCAAAAAATTGGGAGTAATTCTTGTAGCTAGCTGCCCACTTAGCCTTGGTTGGTAAATAGTGTCATCCGTTGGCACTTGTTGTCTACCTTGACTAGATGCTGGTCGCGGTTGATATAAAGTCACATCTCGCGGCACTTGTTGCCCACTTTGACTAGATCCAGGTCGCGGTTGAAATAATGTCTTATCTGGTGGTACTTGTTGCCCACTTTGATTAGCCGCAGGTCGCGGTTGAAACAATGTCTTATCTGGTGGTACTCGTTGTCCGCTTTGATTAGCCCCAGGTCGCGGTTGGAACAATGTCTTATCTGGTGGTACTTGTTGTCCGCTTTGATTAGCCCCAGGTCGCGGTTGAAATAATGTCTTATCTGGTGGTACTTGTTGCCCACCTTGATTAGACGCAGGTCGTGGTTGATACAACGTCACATCCGGTTTGTTGGCGTTCGGATTATTCACAGGACTCTGTTGACTTTGTTCAACTGGGTTAAATGGTCTGGGAACGGTTTCGTGATTTGAACCTTGGTTGTGTCCAGGTTGAAGGGGAGGAATGGTTTCCTCAGATTGGTTTTGCTCAATCGGGTTAAATTGTCTTGGAATGGTTTCGTGATTTGAACCCTGATTATATGCAGATGGAGGACGCAGAATAATATCGTCGCTCGATTGTCTCGGAACGGTTTCGTGATTTGAACCTTGATTATATGCAGATGGAGGGCGGAGAATAGTGTCGTCGTTCGATTGTCTTGGAACGGTTTCGTGATTTGAACCCTGATTATATGCAGATGGAGGGCGGAGAATAGTATCGTCGTTTGATTGTCTCGGAACGGTTTCGTTATTTGAACCTTGATTATAGGAAGATCGCCCACTAATCTGGTCGGGTACACTAGTAGTCCCGGTGGCAAATTTGGCAGCAGCTTGCAAAGCCTGATTCAGTTCTGCTACAGTTGCAAATCGGTTTGCTGGGTTTTTGTGGAGACATTTCATCACCACCGCTTCTAATTGTACGGATAAATGCTCACACCCTGGTTGCGATCGCAGTGGTTTCGGTGGCTCATAAGCATGAGCTAATACCCAAGAAGCCTCACTGATATGACTACCCTTAATGCTGATTCCAAATGGGTCGGCTGCACTCAGCATTTCATAAAGGATAATCCCTAAGCTGTAAATATCACCTCTAGCATCCAAGTTTTGATCGCTTTGGATCTGTTCAGGAGGTGCGTAACGAAATGTACCGATAAATGTACTAGTTATATTTGTAATATTGGAATTTTCTGAAGATTCACTCCGAATTTTGGCAACACCAAAATCCAAAACCTTGACCCACTCTCCCAAATCTGTAGGTACTAGAAATATATTATCTGGCTTCAGGTCGCGGTGAATTACCTGAATATGTTCAGTGGTTTTGCCACCATCCCGTTGCAGAGTCACTCCCTGATGGGCAAGCTGTAAACCCTTGCAAACTTGCGCCATAATCTTCACCGTCCGCTCAACAGATAGCCGCTTTTCGCGCAGCAATAATTGTCTGAGCGTTTGTCCCCGCAAATATTCCATCACATAAAATGGAAAACCTTCTGGGGTAACTCCACAGTCACTAATCTTAACAATGTGGTCACTTTGCAAAGCAGCACAAACTGCCACTTCACGCTCAAAACGCTTTCTCATTTCTAGTGATGCCACCAGCGTATCTTTGAGCAACTTCAACGCTACCTGTTGACCAACACGGGTATCCGTTGCTAGGAAGACTTCTCCCATGCCACCCCCGCCTAACCGTCTGTCTAAACGGTATCGCTGGTTATCACCTACAAAGCGACCATTCCAAGAATTTGAAGAAGGTGGGGATTTCATCTGGGGGAACCCATCCTAGTTACTTTAAAGTGTTAGCTTTAGTCCGAGATAATACTAGTATTACAAATATGATTGCTTGCTTCGTAATCTAGATAAATATTAGTAATATATGCTACCAGCATTTTTCTAACTATACCCAGCTTAACATAAAAGTAATGCTAGCAATTTGATAAAATGTTTAAAATTAAGACCTATGATAGTTGAAATTTGTTCCTAATGTTAAGTTAACGCAAAGTTGACGCAGGTAATAGCTTCAGTAGTGCTGAGTCTTGAGTGCTGAGTAACCAAGAGAGGGAAACGGCAAAGCGCAAACTACGAACCTAGCAAGTCAAACTTGACAGATGAGTAATTTATGCTAGCAAGATGAGCTTAAATTACACTGCTAATTTTGACTAGTGAATCAGGAGGCAAGATGGAAAGCAACACCAGCGCATGGTGGATATATGCATTATTTTCGGCTGGCTTTGCAGCATTGACAACTATCTTTGCCAAAATTGGTATAGAAAATGTGAATCCTAATTTAGCAACAGCAATCCGAACTGTTGTCATCTTAGTAGTTGCTTGGGGGATTGTACTTTTTCAGGGAAATGTAGTTAATATCTTAGCTATACCCCAAAAAACCATGATTTTCTTATTATTATCTGGACTATCTACAGGGTTATCATGGATTTTTTACTTCCAAGCCTTACAAGCCGGAAAAGCCTCTCTTGTCGCACCAATTGATAAATCAAGCTTGGTATTAGTTTTATTATTTTCAGTCATTTTTTTGGGAGAATCCTTAAGCTGGAAGATTATTTTAGGAACTGGGTTAATATTCATAGGTACTTTAGTTTTAATCATTTAAAGTCTTAACTAAGCTCGACTTTATCCTAAATTCAGAACTTGGTTCCCTGGATACGGCAAAAACTTTTTCCATATCACTAATTCTCGTTAAAATCGAAAAAGTAAAACTACCGTCGCACAAAGTTTTCAGTATCAGCTTGAACATTGCCAAAAAATGGATAAAGTCGAGCTAAGAGGATGTTTTAAAAGTACCGGAAGGTATAATTTTGCTGTTATATAGGAATTCGCTTTGATTTCTGAACTGATTTGCGTAGGCAGGGAATAGGCAATAGGCAATAGGCAATAGGAAAGAAGGCTTCTTAGTTGTACTGAGTTTTTTCAGAAATCAAATATGAGTCCTATAGACTGCATGAAGTTTAACGAAAAATTAAGCTAGGGGACTTTGCCCCTTGCCAAGCCTTATTAATTGAGATGCTAAGTGCATTTATGCAGTGCTGTACTAATAGCTGCTAATATGCATTTCTATACCCTGCGGATAGTCTCTGCTACAGAATATTTAAAGTTTTGCAAAATATATTCTGTCAATGTGCTCTGGCGTACATGATTAATATGTGCTATTGCCATGAGGAATAAGGATGAGTAATGTGCTCTCTATAGCCGCAGTGACAGCAGTACTTAAAGTCTTGCTGGAAAATGGTTTAGTCAGCGATCCGATCGCTGCTAGTGTTGGTGATGTGATTGTAACTGCCCTACCGCCTGATCGAATTTCAGTTGAAGCTGACGAGCGTGCCCAAATTAACCTCTTTCTCTATCAAGTGACGCAGAATCGCAATGTCGATTGGGTATCTCAAGAATTTCGGAGTAGGCATTCGCGTATTAATGGAAACCCGCGCTCTCCAACTCCACCACTAGCTCTTGACCTCCATTATTTGCTAACAGCCTACGGAGCCAAAGACTTTCAGGCGGAGCTATTACTGGGATACGCAATGCAATTATTACATAAAACACCAGCTATCACATCAGATATTATTGAGAATACTTTAATAAATGCATCTACAACCAATACCTCAAGTGCTTTTTCGCAAGCTGTAGCAACTGTGTCCGTATCCGATTTAGCTGAACAAATTGGGCAGATAAAATTGACTCCAGAGTTTTTTAATATGGAAGAAACTTCTAAGTTATGGTCTGCTTTACAAACGCACTATCGACCTTCAGCTACCTATCTGGCATCAATGGTATTGATTGAAAGTAGCAATGACAAGTCTGAAAGTTTCTCCATGATGCCTTTGTCTCAACCGAGTATAGAGCAAGTTATAGCTCCGGCAAAGACTGATCAAATGATTGTTGCAGGTACAACATTAGTAATCCGTGGTAAACGGTTACGCGGTGAAATCACACGAGTTCGTTTGGGTAATAGGGAGACATTACTAGTACCTCAAGAAGTAAAAGAAACACAAATCAGTTTGTTAGTCCCGCCAGATTTATACGCAAGCGTACAGGGTATCCAAATTGTCCATCTGACAATGGGTAATGCAGGGCAAACAGATCATCTCGTTGAATCAAACGTTGCGGCTTTTGTTCTCCATCCAACAATTACAGCATTCGTCGCTCAAGTGGAAAATAGCGGCGACAATTTACGCACAGCAGAAATTACCGTTAAATTCCAACCTAAAGTAGGTAACGCACAGCGGGTAGTTTTACTACTCAATGAGGTATCAGGTGATAGTCCGGTAACTTACTCTTTTTTGGTTGCACCACGCACTGAAGATACTGATGTAGTCACGATTCCTGTAAAAAACGTGAAGCCAGGAACTTATATTGTCCGGGTGCGGGTAGATGGAGCGGAAAGTCCACTGTTCAAGAGTCAGTCTGGAGCTTATGATTTGCCACAGGTGGCTATTTTATGAATCCGACAACAATTAATCGCAATTGGGATGAAGCAAACTACTGCTACTTATCAGCAGCCCTAGCGGTGGTGCGTGGTATTTTAGAAAATCACACGGCAAAAGAGCAAAATCAACCAGAGGAGGAAAAGCAAGGGAATTTACAGCAAGCGTTACAGAAAGCTGCTGCTGCTATGCCTGCACCATCGACATTGGAGAGAATATGCAAAATGTTTAGCCTCTCATCCTTTGAACGTGATTTATTGCTGTTGTGTGCAGGTATGGAGTTGAATGGAGATTTTGCGAAATTGTGTGCTATAATGCACGGGGATTTGCAACGAGCTTACCCAACCTTGAGTTTAGCTCTGGCAGCTTTACCTAACGTCCACTGGGATGCGATCGCTCCAAATGCTCCCTTACGTCATTGGCGATTGATTCAGATTGGTGACGGTCATGCCCTGACCCTCAGTCCCCTAAGAATTGACGAGCGGATTTTACATTATCTCACGGGCATTCAATATCTTGATGAACGCTTGGCTGGCATCATTGAGCCATCACAAGAGATTAGTGATTTAGTACCCTCCCACCAAGATTTAGCAGAGCGAGTAGCAGCAGTTTGGTCACAAGCTTACAAGGTTAAGAGCTTGCCAGTTGTTCAGTTATGTAGTAAGGAAACTACTAGCAAACGCGCCATCGCTGCTAGAGTTTGTCAACTCCAAGGTTTAAACCTGTGGGTAATGCCTGCACAACTCATTCCATTAGCACCTAGTGAGTTGGATAATCTCATCCGCCTGTGGACTCGCGAGACGATTTTAAGTAAGTCTGCTTTACTCATAGACTGCAACGAACTGGATACCAATGATACAGCGCGGCTAAATGCGATCGCTCGTTTTATCGAACGTACAAAGGGCTTTTTAATAGTTACTAGTCGGGAACGCATCGGCTTATCACAATGCCTAGTAGTTAATTTTGACGTATATCAGCCAACTAGCAAAGAACAAAGTGCCGTTTGGCAAGATGCACTAAGTACCATCGCACCGCAAATGAACGGGCAAGTTAAAACCCTAGTGGATCAATTTAACCTAAGTGCCCCAACTATCCGCGCTGCTTGTGCAGAAGCCGCAGGACAGTTAGCACAAACACCAGACAACGATAATATCAGCAATATTTTATGGGATGCTTGCCGTGTGCAAGCACGTCCGCGCTTGGATGAACTCGCCCAACGGATTGAGCCATCGGGTGATTGGGAGGACTTGGTATTACCAGAGACACAGAAACAAATTCTCCGGGAAATTGCGGCTCATGTCCGCCAACGTAGTACTGTATATAATAATTGGGGTTTTGGTGCCAAGAGTGCTAGGGGATTGGGAATCAGCGCTCTATTTGCAGGTGCTAGCGGCACTGGTAAAACATTGGGAGCAGAAGTACTGGCCCATAAATTGCGCCTCGACCTTTATCGCATTGACCTATCATCGGTAGTCAGCAAATATATTGGCGAGACAGAGAAGAATTTGCGCCGGGTATTTGATGCAGCAGAACAAGGCGGCGTGATTTTGTTATTTGATGAAGCTGATGCTTTATTTGGTAAACGGAGTGAAGTTAAAGATGCCCGCGATCGCTATGCCAATATTGAAGTTAGCTACCTATTGCAACGCATGGAAAGCTACCCAGGTTTAGCAGTCCTAACTACCAACCTGAAGAGTTCAATTGATACAGCCTTTCTGCGGCGGATTCGCTTTGTGGTGCAATTCCCCTTCCCGGATACAACGCAACGAGCGGAAATTTGGCGACGCGTCTTTCCAGCCGAAACCCCAACCGCAGACTTAGATGCTCTGCAACTAGGACGGCTAAATGTCGCTGGGGGTAATATCCGTAACATAGCCTTAAATGCAGCTTTCCTCGCTGCCGATGCTGGGGAACCAGTGCAAATGAAACACGTATTGCGGGCGGCTCAAACAGAATATAGTAAGTTAGAGAAACCCCTGACTGATGCGGAAGTTGGCGGATGGATGTAATTTGGCAATTTTGACCTTATACCAATTTGAAAAATGATTGCGACAGATGGATTCACACCAAGCCAGACGCACCAAGGCAATTCCAAATCCAAAATCTAAAATCCAAAATCTAAAATAGTATTACTCTGGTAATTCACCAAATCTTTCCCGATAGCGAGCAAGCATGGACTCCATTTGGGCAAGTTGCTGCTCGGCTTGTTCGCGTTGCTGTTCGGCTTGTTGACGCTGTTGCTGTTCTTGGCGTGCTACTTCTTCTGGCGTGGGCATCAGTTGTCCATCGGGAGTGAAAAAGCGCAACTTTGATTCATAAACTCCCAAATATAACTGCAATTGCTGACTCCATAACCAACCTGCTTCATTTGTTTGCAGTTCTTGATAACGACCATCTAATAAATGAAATCCTTTAAATTCTAAACTTACCGGGTCAAACCAAAAATAATCAGGAGTCCGCCAAATATCTTGATAGATTTCCTTTTTCAACCCTCTATCAGTAGCAGCTGTTTTGTCAGAAAGAATCTCTACAATCACATTTGGGTATTTGCCATCTTCTTCCCAAACTACCCAGCTTTTGCGTATTTTGCGTTGGGTATTTAAAACTACAAAGAAGTCGGGGCCTCTAAAGTGCTCAGACTTGCGTTGACGCGGACTGTAATAAATCGTCATGTTACCGCAAGCGTAAAAATCTTGACGCTCCTGCCACAACCATTCCAAACACTGAATCAACAGCAGTATTTGCCGCAAGTGAAGTTCTGTTTCCAAAGGTGGTTCATCACTGTATAAATCACCAGGAGGAAATATAACATCTTCTGGTGTGTCTTCTAAAATTATTCCTAAATCTTGAGCAGAAGACATAATAATTTCTATTTTGACAAGATAAATCTAACTTAACCCAATTCATTCACCTGCAAAAGCGATCGCCCCAGTTTTTCATCCTATCTTTCTATGATTATAAGTCTTGCTCACACAGAGCCACTGCTACCAAAGAATAATTTCTACTTAAGTAGATAGCGATCGCCACGAAACAAACTGTATAATTTGATCCAAAAATGTGCTTGAGGATGTGAGATGAGCGATGTCAACGACGGGCTACGCCTACGCATATTTGGGCCCAAGAAAGCAGGTACATCCACTTTTTCAAATCCATCGCTTCTCTCACCAACATCTCTAACGCTGGCAAATCCAACACGCGGTTTTGGCATCACAAATAATTTCCCAATCCAAACTGCAACTGAAGTATCAAAGGACTTTCATGAAGTGCAGTCTGCTGGTGAGCAATCATTGGAACCAGAAGCTATTTCAGAAAAGCCCCTTAGTCATGACATTAGTAGAATATCGCTGTTTCATCCCCAGGCAAAACGTCAACTAGGAAATACTTATCAGTCGGAAACGAATTGGGTAGCTAGTCGGGGAGGAGAAATTATCCCAGAAATTTTGCAGCGCCAAAGTGTTCCTTGTGAGGAAGGAAATGTTTCGGTAATCCAACGAGACGAAAGCACCAGTTTACCACCTGTTCCCAACTACCAACTTACTCCCCCTTCATTACTGCAACCTCCCGACCCTACCTCACGTTATAAACTGGGTATGGATATGCATTTGCAACTCGATCCCCAGTTGCAAGCAATGATCATGCAGCATGTCCAGCAGCAGTTGAATCCGGCAACAATTCGACCTTTCCTAAATCAGATAAATTTAGGAGTCTTACCTACTCCGGAGGCTGGTAGTCCTAGCACACCCAACCCATTTGCCGCCCCAACACTACCTGCGGCTTCTCCAACCGTACCTGCGGGTGCGGGGCCAGACACTTCCCGAACTGCAACCGCAGGGGATTTGGTACAAGCGATTATGGCTGTTCCTGCGATCGATGGTGCTTTGACTTCGTTGCAAACACAAGCAAGCGATCGCATCCAGCAAGACTGGCGACGCTTAAGCACAGGAGGGCAGATTGGTGTCGTTAGCACTACAGCCTTAATTGGAGTTGGAGCGCTAGCAGGCGTTCTTTCCGATCCAACCGCTCGACGGTTTGCACTCGATCAACTCAATGGACGGACGTTACCCGTACCTGGATTGAACTGGTTGCGCTTAGAAATTAATACAGGTGGCGACAACCTGATGTTAGGAATGCATATAGATGTCGGACGATTGTTACCTCCCAGCTTAGGTTTTGGTGCGTCTTCTCCTACTGCGATCGGTGGCCCACCTCAACCGGAACCTGGTGTTCCTGGTCAGCGATGAATCAAGGATTTTTGAGAAGTTAGATTCAGGTGTGAAATAGGATAATTTATACTAAAGTCCATAAGGATTTGATGCAGACAAATTGTATCCTATGTCTTAGCGGTATATGGAGGAAAATTGAGATGAGCAATGTCCAAAGACAAGCCGCTTTGCATCCACGTAACCTTGGGCGTGAGAAAGCAGATACATCCACTTTTCTGAATCCATCCCTTGCCTCACCAAGTATTCCGACACTGGCGAACCCGATACGCGGCTTTGGTCTACAAAGAGTAACAGAGGCATCACCAGACCTTCAAGAGGCGCATTCTCTTGATGAGCAACTAGTAAAACCAGAAGCCATCAAACAATCGCCCCTGAGTCATGACATTAGTCGCATGTCATTGCGTCCACAAAAAGCCTTAAACAAAGGCGTAGTAAATAGATCAGAAAATGCAGTCATCCAGGGAAGTGGTATCAAAAATGCCTCATACGGAGTCGATGTTGTGTCTCCTAGTGGTGGACAAAATCTTCCAGAGCCTTTCCTGGCAAAGATGCAAACGGCATTTAGTGCAGATTTATCGGATGTAAAAGTTCATACAGACGGTCAAGCCGAAAAGTTAGGATCTCAAGCTTTCGCATCTGGTAATAATTTACATTTTGCTCAGGGCAAATACGACCCGGAAAGCCAGTCTGGTCAAGCCCTAATTGGACATGAATTAACCCATGTAGTGCAACAGCGACAAGGGCGAGTGAACATACCACAACTACCTGGAAAAGGGAATTCCATCGTTGTGCAAGACCAGGCTTTGGAAGCAGAAGCTGATATGCTAGGTAATCAGGCGGCAGCTAGCTCTGAGATGGACAGCAAGCAGTCAATTCAAACCCAGAAAATAGACGGAACTGTAAGCAGCACAGTCCAGCAAAAGCCAATTGTGCAAAATGCTCTACCAATGATTGGTGCAATAACTGCTTGGGGTGGTACTCTTGCAACTGAATCAGCAGCAGCAGCAGCAACAGTAACAGCAGCAACAATTCAAGGTCTTCAAGCCGCAGCCCAAGTAGGAGGTGCACTTGCTCCTGGACAAAGCGGTGTCCAAAGCGTTCAACTAGATAATGGATATATGTCACCTGTAGACAAACAAAAGCTACAGTTGATTACTCAGTATCGTCTGATTAATGCCTACGTGAGTCACTGGAAACGACAACATCCTGATGTACCCTTAGCTCCACCGACTCAGGGAACAGCCCCAACGCCAGCGCCAACCCCAGTAACACCAACACCAACCCCAGCAACTCCAGCGCCAACCCCAACAACTCCAGCACCATCTGCTCCCGATTCACCTAATCAATCTGGTGGCACTTTGGATTTAGCTATTTTGGAAGCTGTGAAGGCAGAAGTTCAGTTGCAGGTTGAAACACTACTCAATACAAACCAAAAAACACTAACCAACGTAGAGTATATCTGGTCAGACAGTGGAGATCACACCGCAGATTCAATCGGTACTGTTGGATCGGTTGAGTTTAGTAATCTTAGAGGAACTTTTATTAAGGAAACTCTGCAATTAAGTAGTGATGCGGCTCAAATCCCGAACTTAGATCCGCCGAGCCGGGGACAAGAGATGGATGTGAGACAATTCCGAGGTGGAAGTATGCGCCGGGGTTCTTCAATGTCAATTGGCTATGGTGATTCACTATCCATCAATTTGACAGGTAGCGGCCCGACAATTGACCATGCAGGCAACTATGGACATGGAGAACACACTTACTCTACTGACTGGAATTGGGATGGAAATACGACACAAGGAGATTTTCCTCTGTATATTCAACCCGATGGAAAACCTACATTTGCTAGTCCAAGATGGAGAGGTGAACCAGATGATAATTCCTACTTTTAGCGATCGCAGATAAATTTTCTGGAACTTGATCGCAATCTACACTCCAGGGATAGGTGTGATCCTTTACACTTAAGTCGATAGCGATTGCAACTAGACAAATTATATAATGTCTGTTACTAAGAATATTGATGGAGGGAAGGTGAAATGAGCGATGTCGGACGACAAGCCACTGGGAGTCTACACACGCTTGGGCGCCAAAAATCAGCCACATCAACTTTTACAAATCCCGCCCTTGCCTCCTCAACTATTCCTACACTAGCTTCTCCAACACGTGGCTTTGGTTTACAAACAAATAATCCTTCAATCCAAAGACTAACTGAAGCATCAATTGACCTTCAAGAGGTGCAGTCTGTTGATGAGCAATTATTGGAACCACAAGCCATCAAACAACAGCCCCTTAATCACGACATTAGTCGCATATCCTTGCATCGTCCCCAGGCAAAACTTACAGTTGGTGCGCCAGACGACTATTATGAGCAGGAAGCCGATCAAGTCGCCGATCAAATCATGCGAATGGCTAAACCTCAATCCATAGATTTGCCGGATACACAGACTCAACAGGAAGTGCAAACCAAGCCTTTAGCAGCTGCTATAACTCCCCTAGTGCAAAGGGAAGCAATGCCAGAAGAGGAAGAAGAATTGCAAACAAAGCGATCGCTACAACTCGCTACAAATGGCAGCTTCCAGACTGGGGACAATTTTGAAACTCGGCTAAACAGCAGTGAAAGTGGAGGAAGTCCTTTACCACATACAGTACGTTCCTTTATGGAACCCCGCTTTGGCACTGATTTTAGTCAAGTGCGGGTACATACAGGCAATGAAGCAGTGCAAATGAATCGGGATTTGAATGCCCAGGCGTTTACGCACAAGCAAAACATTTTTTTTGGTGCAGGTAAGTCACCAGGGAATGATGCATTAACTGCCCATGAACTGACTCATGTAGTACAGCAGACAGGTGCAGCCCAGAGAAAATTAATTCAACGGGCAATTAACCCTACATACGACCTGACTCACGGTACTTTTGAAGTAAATGCCACACCAAACGGCGCAAGTCTACCTATTACTATTCGTTTCAAACCCAAAACCACTGCTCCCTACTCTAACCAGATTGGACTGATTCAGATTGTGCGTTTGACAAATGCTACAGGCACAAATGTCGAACCTCAATCTTTACCTGCGGCTCGTGGTGCTAGTCTACGCACCACCGCTGATGCCACCACAGGAGTTGAGGGCGGATATTTCACTGATGTACTGCACAATGATGCACCTGCCCACGGTGGTACAGGAACCAATGCCCCAGCCGGAAGTGCTTTACCTGCTCAGTATCCCTTTGGTAATGACCCAGCCCAACCCAATCCTGCAACCCCTGGACTTTCGCGACCTTCTTCCAGTGGTGCAAGCGGAGCTACTATCGGTTACAAACGCTCCGATGATCCCAGCGATATCAAAGCAGCAGAGCTAACCGACGCCCCTGGAGGGGCTGGTGAGTTCAACTTCGACTTTCAGACGGTGGCTAAGGGAGAAGACACCATGACAACTTACGGTGCGCTTCATTGGGGCTTCCAGATTCGTGCCGGTAAAGTTGAGAATGATCAAGCGTCAGCACAGGAAGGGCAATCTGCAACTTTTGATGCGGCTCTGGAGAAGCACCGGGATTTCTACGTGCATGAACCAGTAATTTTTTACTTTGATTTCGACAGCGACCAACTCAGTTCCAGCGAAACAGGCAAAATCGATACATTCTTGGATTATCTACAGCGGTTCCCTGATGTAAATGTTACTCCTGAAGGTTTCGCCGACAGGCGCGGTGGTGCGTCGCAGCACAACCTGGATCTGTCTTTACGCAGAGCCGAAGCAGTCGGGGCAGCCCTGCGTGCTAAGGGTGTAGCTGAAGCTCAGATTAGTGCTGTAACTATCGGCTCTGGAGCAACCGAAGACTTTACCCCTGATGCCACTACTAACCAAGATACAGAAGCGAATCGTCGGGGTAATCGCCGGGTCGTTTTGAACTTTAGGCATGTGCCAGCAGCAGCACCAGCACCAGCCGGGGGAGGAGGAGCGACACCGTGATTTGGAGAACGGCAGGAATATTCATAACGTTTTTGATACTGGTAGTTGGAGGAAATTTGTATATGAATAATCAAGACGCTACCGCCACACCTATGGAGCAGATCAAAGCACGGCTCTACTCCACAGATCAAGACACTAGCGGTTTAGCTCTGGGTGAATTGATCCGTTTAGGCAAACAAGCTACCCCTGTTTTGTTGGAAGCCTTGACTAATTCCAACCCCCGTACCCGTCGGCTTGCCGCTGAAGGACTGAGCGAAATTGCCGACCCCGCCAGTGCCGATGCTTTGTTCCAAGCCACCCATGACACTAATGGAGAAGTGCGTGCCCGTGCTGCCACTGCCCTACACCAATTAGGGGATAAACGTTCATTGGCCGCTTTGGTTGCCACCCTTGACGATTACCCTGACATCCTGCACAATCCCTACACAGCTTCGATGTATCCTTTAATGCGGGGGGGGAAAGAAGTTTTGCCTTTGGTTGTTCCTTTGCTAAAAGCACCTAATGATTTGACTCGTGAACGAGCTTTTTTGATTGTTAAAGCTGTGGTGAGTAAATTACCCCAAGGGCAAGACTGGAATCAGTTATGGCAGAGTTTAGGAAGTTATGATCCCGTAGGGCCACAGGCAGAACGCGACAAAGCTGCTCAACAATGGGAGGAATGGTTGAGCAAAGAATTACTATAGCTGTAGGCAATCATACTAAGACATAGACTGTGGCACTAAGATAAGCCCAAAGTTTTGTGTTGCCTCGTTCCCAGCCTGTAGGCTGGGAATGTATTCCTAGGGGCTGCTACCTCTGGTCAAGCCAGAATGGCACTAAGTTAAGCTGAAAGGTAAGCGGCGTAGGGATTGCAGAGGGGCAGGGGAGCAGGGGGGCAGAGGGGAATTTCTAAATATCTGAACGCAATGCCTAAAATTTCTTCTTTCTCCCCTGCTCCTTTGCTCCCCTGCTACCTCAACGATTTTCCCTTTTCTTAGTGCCATTCGGTCAAGCCACTAGAGGCGGAGCCTCTCAGGATCGGTTCCCAGTCTGGAGACTAGGAACCAGATAGGGCAAAGGCTGTGTCTTAACTTAGTGCCATTCGACTATAGATATTCAATAGTAGGGGAACGATCCTACTGACTCGTCCATTTTAAAAAGCGTATTAAATAACGTGAGTTCGACAAGTCTTATTTGACCTCTCCCCCAACCCCTCTCCGTGTCGGAGAGGGGAGCAAAAAGCTGAATTTTTCGTTGCTCCTCCCTTTCCGTTTCCCAGAGGGAGGCTGGGAGGGAGAGGTTCATCGAACTCACGTTATTTAATTTTTTGTAAGCAAATTCACCTTTCTTGACGCCGAAGGTGGGTTGTAAATATTCCTAAAAAATTGAATGTAGAAGAAGCATTTGAGATACTCTTCAGTAAGTTACAGCAGTTTTCAAGTAAATCAAGTACAAAATGCCGGACTCAAAATAAGACACAAATAGTTTCTAGTTCCTGCTTCCTGCCTCAAAAACCATAACTTTGTACTTCATGTAAAAGAAAACTGCTGGAATTGCAGAAAATTAAGTATAAACACCTCACTACTAAATATAGTGATGGTTAATTTGTACTGTTAATCTTAGAAAAGTTTAGTAGAGAAAACTTAGATTACGAACAAATGCAGCCACCGCTACAAAATTGAGATAATTCTTTCTGAGGACATAGACTAATATAACTCTGGAGAAAACTATGACATTAGAAACAAAACAAATACAGGTAACACCAATAAATTCTGCTTTTGAGACTCTTGAATCTCAGTCAGAATTTAATTGGAGAAAATGTTGGTATCCTGTATGTTTTCTGCAAGACTTGCCTATAAATCGCCCTTATAGCTTTTCACTATACGATGAACCATTTGTTTTATTTAAAAATATAGATGGAGAGATTACTTGTTTAACCGATTGTTGTCCACACCGTGCAGCTAGACTATCTGATGGACAAATTATTGACGGTAGAATAGAGTGCTTATATCATGGTTGGCAATTTGGCCAAGATGGTCAATGTTTGCATATTCCCCAGTTAGCAAAAGAGGCGAAAATTCCTGTTAGTGCTTGTGTCTCATCCTTTAAAGTTATAGAACGTCAAGGAATGATTTGGATTTGGGCTGGAGAAGTTGAAACAGCTGTTGATGAGTTAATACCAACTGTACCAGATTTGGATAAATCGGGATGTTTTAACTTAGATTACATGCGAGACTTACCTTATGACCAAAGCTATTTTATTGAAAACGTTATTGACCCAGCGCATATTCCTATTAGTCATGAGGGCATATTTAGCGATCGCACTGAAGCTCAACCACTAGAGATGGAAGTCCTTGAGAGTTCCCATCAAGGAATTCGTGGAAGGTATCGAAAGACAAAAACCCCCAATCAGCCTTGGCATTTATTAGATTTTGTTGCTCCCAGTTTAGTTCTTTACAGAATTGGCAATGGACATGAAAGCAAGTTTTGGGGATCTGCTTTGTATTCAATTCCCCTCGGTAAAAATAGATGTCGGGTTCTCGTCAGAAATTATAGTAACTTTTTTGATTTTAAGACGAAGTTAATGCCTCCTTGGGTAGATCATATAATGATCCGCAACAAAGTATTGGAAGGTGATATGCCAATAGTTGTTGAACAAAAGGGACAAATTGAGCGGTTAGGAAAAAATTTACAAGAATTGTATTTACCGCTCAAAACATCAGACGTATTAGTAGTTGCATATCGCAAGTGGTTAGATAAATACGGCTCGTCTTTGCCTTTTTATCAAGGTTATTCTACCGCAAAAAATATTGATAGTAGCGAAGATAGTAAACATTTAAAACCCTTAGACCGATTTTCGCAACACACACTTATCTGTAATTCCTGTAGCCAAGCTTATAAGTTAACCAAACGATTACAACAAAGCTGCGTGGGAGTTGCGATCGCTTTCGCGGCTATAGCAATACTTACAGATGCTTCTGGAATAAAAATAGCAGCAGTGTCTGCTGCTGTAGCATTAATTAGTTTGGCAGTTATGGCTCAGAGACTCAAAACCCAATTTGAGGATTCCTACAGTCGCCATTAATAAATTGGTATTGCACTACGTCACTCAATTACTGTGACAAAAATTTGAGCACCGCAAGTTGAAAATTTTTTCAACTTGTTTCGGTGCTTTGATTTCAGTAAATAGCTGAATTGCTCTATTAAAATTCATTTGACTTTCATCAGGCTTGGCCATCTTTTGATTAGTTAAACCTAATTGAAAATAAGCTTCTGCTAGGTCACATTTTGCACCTATTTTATCCAAAAGTTCGATTGCTTCTGTATGATTAGCAAGTGCTAATGCAAAATCTGTTTGTTGCCGATGGATTTCTGCTAAACCATTGAGTGTTTTGGCTTTTACCTGCATATAGTGACTTTCTTCAGCAAAGGTCAAGGCTTGGTGGAATATTTGATTAGCCTGGGAAAAGTCTCCTAAATTGACGTAGGTTTGACCCAAAATTTGCATGAAATAGACAAATCTTCCAGTCTGTTCCACCAATCTTACATTCGTAATATTTTGATAAGCTACATCTGCTAATTGATATGAGGCATCACGTAAACCTAAATAAGAATACACCAAAGCTAAACAGACTGAAGCTTTCTCTGCCCAGCGATGATGTTCGGTATTTTGAGCAAGGTAAATTACTTGTTGAAATAACTTCGCGGCTGCCTCTAGTTCCCACAAATCTATTTTGTAAAGACCAATACTTAATAAAGAATCTACTTCTAGCATTCTCAGATAGTAAACTTTATGTTTATTTTCTGGCTGAGGTATAAGTGATTTGAGTGCTTGTGTTGCCAGATTAATAGTCTTTTCTTGACAGGCGATCGCTTGACTAATCTTACCAGTTATCCAATATAAATCACCCAATATATTATAAATTTCGCTGAGATTTTGGTCATTCTCCAGATTTTTAACAACTTGACTAATTGCCACAAGTATCGGTTGAATTAAACCCATGCGATACAACGTACTGCCAAGAGGCAAAAACTGTTGCCATTGATTATTTCGACTTTTTAAAATGACCTTTCCTGCCAACGCAAATTGGCTAATTTCGATGTAGTGATAATATGCTTCTAAAGCTTGCAAAGCATCTTTAAAGGTTTCAATTTGTTTAACACTAACTGTCCAAAATTCTGCGGCTTTGTGGTTGGCAATTTCCCATTCATCGCTGGGGCGTAAACGTGCGATCGCTTCTTTCCGAATCACTGGATGCAGCCAGTATTCACCTTTATCACACTCCACCAAAGACCGATTTCTCAAGGAGGCGATGATTTGGCGATGTTGATCAGGTGGGACATCCCAAAGTAAACAAAATAAACCTTGTGATGAGATAGTCGGTATATCTTGGTAACGATAACATCCCAAACGGCAAAGTAGGCGATATGCTTGGGGGTCAAGGGCTTGCAGACGATTGATTTGACTAACCGCTAAATTTTTTAAGTCGGTTGCTGCTAAAGGATCGGCATGATTTTCTTGCCAATAAAGAACCATATCACCGTCGAAATCCTCCTGAATTGAACCGCAGAGAATTCCCATTGCTTTCGCATTACCGCCATAAGTGCGATGCATGATTTGCAAGGTTGGCAAGTTGATGACTAACCCACGGTTGCTAAAAAACTGTTGCCATGCACTTTGATCCAAGCCGGGAAGCCGATAGTGATTCACATTTAGCCCAGGTTCACAAAGGCGATCGCGGCTAGTAATTAGAGTAACAGATTGCACCCTGGCATCAGCCAACACCCGCAATAGTTCTACATAGTTGCGGTGAGAAGCAATTAACTTACCTTGTTGATCTAATGCAGGTTCGAGATTGTCAATTAACACCCCAATGCGCCGATTGTGGAGTTGGCGCTTGAGTCTTCCCAATGTAACCCCAAATTCTACCCCAGGTTCTTGATCAAAGTCTTGTTTGAGCCATTCCTCTACTACTCGTTCGGCGGGGGTGATATTTTGAGTTTCCTTCGCCATCAGCAGTTCCAAAACCAAGTCAAATTCTTGATGGAGATATTGCTGCGCTAGAGTAGTTTTTCCTAAGCCTCCCTCACCTTGGATAACAATGACTTTTGACCCTTGATTTACCAAAGTATTCAGGTGAGCGATCGCTGCTGTTCGTCCAATAAAATTGGTATCCTCTAATTTTGGGGTGGGGTGTGGCGATCGCGAGTAATCAATCAGACTGGATGATATCGCAGTAGTTTTTCTCAGAACTCGCTCCAAAGTAGCGCGACAATTACTTTTGGTTATCTTTTCTCGCAATACTTTAGAAAGCAGCTTCCATAACTGAGAACCAGCATCCTTGGCGTGTCCTTCCGTACAACCGTAAGAATGAGCGATATCCAAGTATTTTCTACCCAACCAAACTTGCACAAGAATCACTTTTTGCAAATCGCTCAACCGTTCCCCAGTCTGTGGGGGAATTGTGGCGTCTAACCATGCTAATGCTGCTTCAGCGTCCATTGTGTAACGACGAGGGGAGTTCAGATTTTAGGGACAACTATAAATCACTTTACAGTTATGCTGCTGGAGTTTTCGGATAAGATTCTGTAAATCCGACTTTTTTCCCGACTTTTGCAAACTTTATTCAAAATTCAGCAGCAAGTTCTTGAAACGATTGCTGTTATTCCAACGGTAGGTATTAAAGTCTCGTTGATCAAGCGTCAAAATTCGGCCATGTCCCAGATGTTCTGCTAGGACAACCAGAGAAGCATCTGCCATATCCATTGGCAAATCTGCATATTTTTCCATAAGTTCAACCATACGTGTAACATGGCGACTTCGTAAGTCGAACACCTCAAATGCTTCCTGTGCAACCTCTATCAAAAAACTACATTGAGCATTGTTACCATCTCCTCTAGCAAGAAGAAGGTAACAAGTTTCGGTAATTACAGGGTAAGTAGTGACTAGTGGTTCATTGAGAGCATTTAAAACTTGTAGTGCTAATTGATGGTATTGATCGTTTTGGTTCCCAAGTGCCACGAAAAAGCCAGTATCAGCGACGATCATACTTTTCTTGCATTAGCGATCGCACAATAGCTTCGGAATTAGCAGCTAAGTCAGTTTCTCCTTTGAAACAGCCGATAAATTTACTTTGCTTGAGTTTAGCTAAGGGATCTGTTTTTTGTTGCTGAAGTTGTTGATAGCGCAGTTCAATCGAAGATTTAATTGCCTCTACTGTATCTTGGTCAGCCTCCTGTTGGATATAGGCAAGCTTTTGAGCATATTCTTCATCTAGCTGAATATCAAAATTCTTCATCGCCACTAACTTAGAACGTTTACCTAAAGTATATCGTCCGCGTCGAATCGTCTAGAATAAAACTCATTAGGTAACATCAGCACCATCTACCCCTCATTGTCATTACCGTTATATTTAATAAAC
This sequence comes from Nostoc sp. CALU 1950, assembly GCF_051172895.1. NCBI lineage: Bacteria > Bacillati > Cyanobacteriota > Cyanophyceae > Nostocales > Nostocaceae > Nostoc > Nostoc sp. CALU 1950. The sequence continues at coordinate 27,972 of NZ_JBDNJQ010000030.1, forward strand.
CAATTTGTAGTACTAACAATTCCTGCTGTTAGACACTGGGTTTTGATCCTTTGTAGTTTCTCGTTTACTCTAGCTTGAAGAGAGTCTAAAATTCGTTCAGCCTTTTCTGTCATTGCAGCTACATATTGCCTCGTTTTTGAAGTATCCTCTGTATTCGCCCAAAAATCTTTTTGCTCCTCAAACCATATTTCTGCTCTACTGACTTCATCAAATGTATAACCTAGTTCTCGCATGGCTTCGTCATTAAGCTGATCAGCTATACATACACGCATACGCCATAAACAATCTTCTAAGGTGCCATAGTAGCAATCTTGCTTTTCACCGTCAGGTGCGTTATTATCCTGTCTTACGAACATCCACTTACTCTCATCTGGATATTTGCTATTAACCATAAGCCTTTTCGTTATGGAATGGGTTATTTACGGGCTGATTACCGAGATTTTGCCACACAACGAATCGCACCTAAATTCTTCTTCAATTAGCTCAATCTTCTAATAGTCAAAATTAAAGTTCCATGATTGTTAAAATACATTATTGGAACATCATTGGCATAACAAAACAACTCCCCACTTGAAGAAGCTTTATATTTCTCCAATTTCTTCCCAATTAAGAACTCTTGTTCACCAGACTGGCCAATATTCCCAATTAGGGAAAACCAGTTTTCGTTTGGTTTTCTTCGGAACATCTCAGCCCAACGTAGCCACGGTTTTGTATACCCATCTGCATCACTTCTAATCTTGGCATCATACCAAAACTGTTCCCCTTGTACTTCAAACTTATAACTTGCTCCTATTTCTAGAAAAATACCAGTGGCGTTCCAGTATTTGTGAGCGTCTATTATTGTTTCTGATGGAGAGCCAATTTGTAGCTTTGTCATTTTTGTATGAATTTTACATAATTGTAACGATAGAAGTGGGACTTAACTTATTACATACGAATAATCATTTGCCGAAGAAAAAACATGAAAGAGATAAGTTTATAAATTTGTATTACTTCAATGCCTTGAATAATCTTTTTTTAACCTCTTATTAATTTGAAAAACTTACTATTCCTAGATAATTGAGGCTAGATATTTGCAACAAATTAAGCCTCATCCAGAACATCAGGGAGTATACATTGAATTTATCGAGACGTCAGTTTTTTACCCTGGCAGGGGCATCTGCTACAGGTGCTGTCCTTCTATCTCCTTTGCAAGCATTTTATGCTAAACCTGCGATCGCTGCGGGCCCCTACGGCAATTTAGTGACTGACCCCAACGGAGTATTAGATTTGCCACCTGGATTCACTTACCGCAGACTGTCCGAAACAGGCCAAACGATGAATGATGGTTACTTAGTGCCGGGTGGTCACGATGGTATGGGTGCTTTTGCCGGGTCTAATGGCAATACGATTCTAATTCGCAATCATGAACTCGGTACTTCTGGGAATGGTGTGGGCGCTCCCAATGGCAGCAAGTACAACTCAAATGCAAGAGGCGGTTGTACTAAATTGGTTGTTAATTCTTCCCGTAACCTGGTAGAACATCGGGGTGTTCTAGCGGGAACTATTCGCAACTGTGCCGGTGGCCCTACGCCTTCAGGGTCATGGTTAACCTGCGAGGAAACTTTTGAAACCAATAACGGCAAGAAGCATGGTTATGTGTTTGAAGTTCCCAGTAGTGCAAATACTTTTGTCACCCCCGTCCCACTAACCGCTATGGGGCGTTTTAATCACGAGGCTGCTGCTGTAGACCCCAACACAGGGTATATCTACATGACAGAAGACCGGAGTAATGGGCTTTTCTACCGCTTCATTCCCAACCAAAGCAACAACCTGAGTGCTGGCGGCACGCTATACGCTTTAAGGATTATAGGGTCGTCTGGAATTAACACAGCTACGGGTTTCCCAAAAAATACGCCTAGGGCAGTGAACTGGGTACAGATTAGCAATCCTGATCCCACATCTGATACTGTCAGAACAGCAGGGTATAACAGCGGTGCCGCCAGGTTTTCAGGTGGGGAAGGCATCTTTTATGGCAGTGGTTATGTCTACTTCACTTGCAAAAGTGGTAGTAGTTCTGGAAATGGTCAGATTTGGCGTTATTCGCCCGCTAATAATACTGTTGAGCTGTATATTGAACCCAACAATTCTGGTGTGCTAGACAATCCAGACAATCTTGTGGTTTTCCCCAACCGGGACATCTTCCTCTGTGAAGATGGGGATGGAACGGATTACATTCTGGGCATTACTCCCAGTGGCAGTCTTTATAAGTTTGCCAAGAACGCCCTCAACACATCAGAGTTCGCCGGTGTCTGTTTCTCCCCCGATGGTCAGACCATGTTTGTCAACGTACAGAGTCCAGGAATAACCTTTGCTATCTGGGGGCCCTGGTAACGCTACCTCCTATTTCAGCCTAGTTAGGGGAGAGAGCGATCGCCCTGGCTAGGCTCTTATCGTGACTTCAAATCGAGAAAAAGAGTTTATCGAGTGATTCGGGATCAGAACGCCTTATAGCGTTTCCTAGTCTGCTGAGGTACAAATCTCTGCGTACCTCTGCGCTTTACTTTGCGTCCCTTTGCGTTTCAAAATATTATCTGTACCTCCCGTAACTAAGAATCGCTATATCAGTGCCGAGAGGGGATTTCAAAGAATTGTTATTGAAGTGAAAAGCTTGTTACTCAACTTTTATCTACCCTTGTTCTAACAATTTCGCTACATTCTCTGCATTTCTCTCTTCTAAGCTTTGTAAAGTCGTCCTAGAAGGGCGAGGTTTGAAACCGAAATTTTCTATAAGCAACTTTTCCCCCGACTTTTGCAACTGCATCACATAAAACTGCCGACTTCAGCCGACTGACAAAACAAAGTGCGATCGCTTAGGCTATTGGGCATAGAGATAAAAATTTAAGTATAAAAATATGCTTAATGCCCTCAGCCCAATCACAGAAGACTTAGCAGGTCAAAGCTATCCCAGCCCTTATTACTTGCAAACACAGCGCCGCATTCGCTCACTCATAGACAAATATATTGCAGTCGAAAAACTACATGACCATCTGCAAGATTTACCGATACAGTTTGCCAATCCTCAACCGCGTCCCTGGAAACCCATTGATTGGCAAACAATTAACCGCAATCAAATTATCGGCTTAGACGCAGAGGTATTTCTATCTATATTGATAGGTGCAATGGACACAGAAGCCCCAATTCGTGGCTATACCCAAACCAGTCGCCAGTATTTGGAAAAATTGCATCCTCAAATGGCTCGGTTTGTTGGTGGAACTGTCGGTGAAGATGGCGAACTGCTAGAACTTGGTTTGTGGGAAAAGGAAGAACGCCAGCACACACCTGCATTAATCAAAATCTACACCCAATTAACAGGCGAGAAAATTACCCCAAAACTTCGGACTGTTAGAAGCTATCTTCCCACAGATGACGCTCACGAAGACTTATATCGCCACGGCTTACACCGCATTGCTACAGAATACGGTGCTACCTGTCTTTATATTTGGTTGATGGCTCACACCACTGGCGCACTCCAGGATGTTTTAGAAGAACTAGCACAGGATGAAATCAACCACATGACCAAATTCTGGGGGTTTGGAGTCTGGGCTTTTCCTGATACTGGGTTGATGCGAATTGGACGCACGCTCATCCAAACGCGATCGCAAAACTATCAGCGTAACAACCTCACTCGTACTCTCCGCCGCATGATGGCTACCCTTAACTGGAATGCTTGGTCTTTAACCAACAAAACAACTCTCCTCTTCACCTTCACCTATACAATGCATCGCCTGTGGAGTTGGAACAACACCCTCACACCAGAATACTTACAAAATTTATTTGAAACTAATTAGTCAAAACAAAGGACAAATGACAAATGACAAATGACAAATCAAAATTACCCAGCGATTTAAACCCCCAAAAAATACCCCAACATATCGCCGTGATCATGGATGGTAACGGACGATGGGCAACCAGTCGAGGATTACCGCGCATCGCTGGACATCGCCAAGGAGCAAAAACACTCAAAGAATTATTGCGTTGCTGCAAAGATTGGGGAATCAAAGCGTTGACAGCCTATGCTTTCTCAACAGAAAATTGGCAGCGTCCCGTTGAAGAAGTGAATTTTCTGATGCATTTGTTTGAGCGATTACTACGCCGCGAGTTGGCTCAGATGCATCGTGAAGGAGTACGAATCTCATTTATTGGAGATTTATCGGCTTTACCCAAGTCTCTACAGACAGAAATGGAACGTTCAATGACAGAGACGTTGAACAATCAAGCAATCCACTTTACTGTTGCAGTCAATTACGGTAGCCGCAACGAAATTACCAGAGTTTGTCGTCAAGTAGCTCAACTCGTGGAACAGGGCGAACTCAGTGCCCAAGAAGTGAATGAAAGTCTTGTAGAACAACACCTCTACACCGCAGACACTCCAGAACCCGATTTGCTGATTCGTACCAGTGGTGAGATGCGATTGAGTAATTTTCTCTTATGGCAAATGGCGTATACAGAGATGTATTTCACCGATATCTTTTGGCCAGATTTTAATAGAGAAGCATTTTATCAGGCTTTGTTGAGCTATCAAAGTCGCGATCGCCGTTTTGGTCAAGTTAAAGCTTCACTGTCAGCTTAGTGTACCAACCACCAGACATCGCCTCAAAACTAACCCAGACAGTTTTTGCCATGAGCGATAAAACAGGAGTCATAATTCAGAATGGGCTACGCCCCGCTGCGCTAACAGAATTCTGAATACTCTACCCATAAAGGGATGAGTTTTAAGGCGAGAATATTTTAATTTTTTTCGCGCCACTTGCGGGCAAGGTTTTAAACCAATATTCATTACCCAGTCGGACTCCAATTCAATTCTGTTAGCGGATAGCTAAGGTTTAGCCCATTCTGACTTCTGAGTTCTGAATTCTTCTTATAAAGTAAAAGCACCCACATTACCACGATTGGTATATGAGCGCTAACAAATAAAAACATTATCGAGGATAATCTATCTGCTATGACAGACCGAAGTAACTATAAGAATAGCAGGGACTGGGTAAATAAACTGCAAGGGTAGTTACAAATGTTTTGTTAAAAATATTACTTACCGTGAATGTGATGCTTGATTTAGGCAAAATCCAATCGATTGCGACATCCTATTCTCCTCAAGAACTCTTTGCTGCCTTGGTTTGGCAGCGTCGGTTCAATGAGTTTGATGGCGAAGAAGTGATTACCGACCTTTCCAACCACAGAAATTTATGGGCAAGCTTTCTGTTTACAAAACCAATTTTTGCACCAGATGAAAACGGTTTAAGCTTTGGTGGTATGGTCGATACCCTGCTTGCGATGGCAAACTATCGACCTATGCCTGAAACCAGCATTATCCATTTCATTGCTTATCCTGCCGATACGCTATACATTCTGACAGAGAACCAAGATACAAAAGTGTCTGAGCTTTTAGATTTGGGCAAAAAGTGGCGAGCTGACTCTGTAGAGGTAAGTGATGGCACGAATGAAGACTACGGTTTGCGGCTTAAGCGCCGACTGAGAACTAGATTGGAAGGAGCGCTATTGGGTGAGGATGTTCACCAGGATTGTGATGCGGTTGTTGTTTGCTATTGGTGGGATTGAATTCTTAAAATATCTCAATCAGAGTAATTGTGGACTAAAATCTGCTGTGCAAAACTGGATCACTACACTAAAAATAAAGTACTTAGGTGTAGCTCATCGTAGACATCGCTCTACAGATAACCTAATTATTTCTTTTGCCTGATTTACCAGTTTGATTTGAAAGTTGGTGCTTTTCTATAACCCGCTCAATCTGGCAAGTTACCGCGTCTATTCTATGTTTAACCTTATCAAAATCAATGCTCACCCAAATATAGGTTGTGTCAGGTCTTTGCTGTTTAGTATTCATATATTGCTTTACTTGTCAAGATATTTTGTTATATCTACACAATATATCCTTCTCAACTTCTAAACTACTTTCTCTAGACGTATAAGTAAATATGCTTAATGTTTACTTAAGGTTTTATCGGCTAGAAGTTCAATCAAGCAGTAATTTGATTAAGGTGCACAATTACTATCTACTGAAAGAGACGCGATATTTCGCGCCTCTAAGAACCAAAATCAAAATTCTAAGTGTTAGCTTAAATCTTTGTTTGTAGATATTGCACCAACTGTGGTGCTTGCATCACTCCCTCTATCCGATCCACAGGCTTACCTTGCTTAAACAGTACCAGGGTTGGGAGAGAGGCAATTTTATACTCAGTAGCCAAATCTGTGTATTTTTCTGTGTCGATTTTGACAATTCGTAGGCGATCTTTAAGTTGGGCATTGACTTGCTCTAAAATTGGCACCATCATCTGACAGGGACCACACCAGTCAGCGTAAAAATCTACTAATACAGGCACATCAGAAGCGGACAGCATATCATCAAAACTGTTAAATTCTTTTTTAGTTGCCATTGTGACACACGCCGATTTTCAATTGTTTGTTTCAATAGTAATTCTTAGAAAATAAAATAGGTATAGGATTATGGGTTTTGTTGGGAAAAGATTAGATTAGTTAATATAGACTGATTTGCCAGCCAAAAACCTTAAATAATTATAATAAAACACGTATACTATTTTATTTTATGCATATCCATTAGATATGTATTTAAACCTATTCTGACTAACCAACTAATTATAGAGGCGTTCACGAGAGTGATGTCTACAACAGTGTAGCTGCTATAGTTCCTAGTCTATTCCAATTAAGTGATGACTACAACGGGCTATTCGGTGACGCAGCTATAAATAAATCAACAATATATTGCTTCAAGTTATTCATCCATTAACAAAAAATAACTCATAAGATATTTAATTATAGTAAAACGTTAATTTGTCTAAATTAAGTTATATATATCTAGCTAAAAACGACGTAGAACTTTATCTATTTAGATATCTAATTTGCATCATGCCAGCAAGATTGTCATCCCGCAAGAGTTAGATTTTATCCAGACAATATTCAGATGTTCCCGAAATCACCATAAGATAATTAGCGCGGTATTTCTAAGATTGAGGAACATTAAATGACACTATTACAAGATAAAGTCGCAATTATCACAGGTGCATCACGAGGAATTGGCCGAGCGATCGCAATTGAATTAGCTGCACAAGGAGCGATCGCAGTTGTCAATTATGCCAATTCTAGTGCTGCGGCTGAGGCGGTTGTTACAGAAATTACAGCAGCCGGAGGTCAAGCGATCGCTATCCAAGCAGACGTTTCTAAAATCGAGCAAGTAGACGCACTAGTTAACGCCGTCATGGAAAAGTTCAGTCGTGTGGATATTTTGGTCAACAACGCGGGTATTACTCGTGACACACTGCTTTTGCGTTTGAAGCCAGAAGATTGGCAAGCTGTGATAGACCTTAATTTAACTGGTGTTTTCTTTTGTACACGCGCCGCCAGTAAAATTATGCTGAAGCAGCGATCGGGGCGGATTATCAACATTACCTCCGTTGCGGGGCAAATGGGCAACCCAGGTCAGTCCAACTACAGCGCCGCCAAAGCAGGTGTAATTGGTTTCACCAAAAGCGTTGCTAAAGAACTAGCTACACGCGGTATCACCGTTAACGCCGTCGCCCCTGGATTCATCACCACCGACATGACCAGCGATCTCAACAACCCCGAAGATATTCTGAAATACATTCCACTCGGTCGTTTCGGTCAGCCCGAAGAAGTCGCTGGGATGGTGCGCTTCCTCGCTGCCGACCCTGCTGCTGCTTACGTTACGGGACAAGTTTTTAATGTCGATGGCGGCATGGTAATGGCCTAAATAGTAATTTTCGTAGGTGCGTTAGCCTTCGGTATAACGCACCAATCTTATCAGGCGACTTCAGTCGCAACGACACAAGCAAAATGCCCCTGCGCGGACTAACGGCAATTAAATTTTCAATCTAAAATCCAAAATTTAAAATCTAAAATTCAGTCAAGACACAATTGTGCATCACCAAATAGCCAGTCCTAGACATCGCTTCCATACAGAGAATAAACCATAGTAGGGCTAGCATTCTAATGCCCACCCTACAAGCAACTAAGGCTGTTGGCGTATCCTTTGCCAGACAGTAAAGCCCAAAAGAAGGATAATGCTACTGGCGGTAGTCAGTATCACAGCCAAACTCATGCCTTGTATTCTCATCGCCAGCAAGTTGAAAACTAAGGTAATTGACCAAAGCGTGAACGCAGCATTGCGCTGGGAAAGTCCCCAAGCGAGTAAGCGGTGGTGCAAATGGTCTTTGCCAGGAGTACTGAGAGGGTTATTTCCTGCTAGTAGCCGCCGCACAAATACTTGAGTGGTGTCTAGCACTGGTAACAACAGAAATAAAACCGTAGGAATTAGTGCATAAACTGTGTTTTGTTGCAGTTTTCCTAAAATACTAGTTGCTGCCAGCACATAGCCAAAAAAGTATGCTCCGGCATCACCCATAATAATTCGTGACGGATGGAAATTATGGCGCAAAAAGCCCAGTGCAGCACCTCCCAAGGCTGCGAGTACCAAGATTGCCGCTGCACGGTTGTTAAATTGGGCTGCAACCCCCAACAAACTCATGGCGGTAATAAAGCTGATTCCCCCCGCCAAGCCATCCATACCATCCATTAAGTTAATGGCGTTGGTAATCCCTACTACCCATAGTACTGTCAGTGACATGGACAAGAGAGAGTCGATGGGAGTGCCAAACATCACTTGAACACTGATGCCATTAGCTACTAGCAACAGTGCCGTGACAATTTGCGCCCACAATCGAACAGAGGGCGGTAAGCCGAACTGATCATCGATAAAGCCCACAAGAACTAATATCGAACCCCCCAACAGAATAGTGAGCACCTGAGCCAATACGTTTTGGAGTTCGATCGGTCGTAAAAGGCTAGCTAATACCAGCGCGGCGATCACACCCGCGTAGATAGCTAGCCCCCCTGCATTGGGTAAAGGTTCTCGATTGAGTCGCCGTGCGTTGGGTTGGTCAGCCCAACCTACCCGCAAGGCAAATTTTCTTACTGTCGGAATTAAACGCCAAGTTACAAGCCAAGCCAATAGGAACGTAAATACTACTGCCAACCAGCCGGTGCCGCTAGGGTCGGCAATACCGAGGGACTTAAGGGAGTTGTCTAGATTCATCTCCCAATTCAAGCATTACTGCCAGTATCTAATATGAGCATCACCTGTATATTAATCAATTTTTTTTATTTCCATTTGTAACTTGAGCCGCTTGAGAGATTAGCACTCTTGCGCTGTGAGTGCTAAATTGTCTAATGGAAGCGCTGGAGAAATGAAACATGGCAAAAATTATTGCATTTGACGAGGAATCGCGGCGAGCTTTAGAAAGGGGTGTTAACGCCCTTGCCGATGCCGTAAAAATCACATTGGGGCCCAAAGGTCGCAATGTCCTTTTAGAAAAAAAGTTTGGCGCACCTCAAATTGTCAACGATGGTATCACTGTTGCCAAGGAAATTGAATTAGAAGATCCTTTGGAAAATACTGGTGCAAGACTCATCCAAGAAGTAGCCTCAAAAACTAAAGATGTCGCTGGGGATGGTACAACCACCGCCACAGTTTTAGCACAAGCCTTGATTCGGGAAGGTTTAAAGAACGTCGCGGCGGGTAGTAATCCAGTTAGCTTAAGACGTGGGATCGACAAAACTATTGAGGCACTGGTACTGGAAATTGCCAAGATAGCCAAGCCAGTAGAAGGAAGTGCGATCGCTCAAGTTGCTACTGTCTCTGCTGGTAACGATGAAGAAGTTGGCCAAATGTTAGCCCAAGCAATGGAAAAAGTCACCAAAGATGGTGTCATTACCGTTGAAGAATCTAAATCCCTCACAACTGAACTAGAAGTAGTTGAAGGGATGCAGATTGACAGAGGTTACATTTCTCCCTACTTCGTCACCAACAACGAGCGGCAAATTGTGGAATTTGAAAACGCTCGGATCTTGGTTACTGATAAAAAAATCAGCAGCATCCAAGATTTAGTGCCAATTTTGGAAAAAGTCGCCCGTTCTGGTCAGCCCTTGCTAATCATTGCAGAAGATGTCGAAGGTGATGCTTTGGCAACTCTGGTAGTGAACAAAGCGCGGGGTGTACTAGCCGTGGCTGCCATTAAAGCACCTGGGTTTGGCGATCGCCGCAAAGCTTTGTTAGAAGATATTGCCATTCTCACCGATGGACAGTTGATTTCTGAAGAAATCGGCTTGAGCCTAGATACTGCTGCTTTAGAAGCGCTGGGAACTGCCCGCAAAATTACCATTGATAAAGAAAGCACCACCATTGTAGCTGGCAGTGTCACCAAGCCAGAAGTACAAAAGCGGATTGGTCAAATTCGTAGACAGTTGGAAGAAACCGATTCTGAATACGATCAAGAAAAACTCCAAGAACGCATCGCCAAGCTTGCTGGCGGCGTGGCAGTGATTAAAGTGGGTGCGGCAACCGAAACCGAACTCAAAGACCGCAAACTGCGGATTGAAGACGCACTGAACGCTACTAAAGCTGCTGTGGAAGAAGGTATTGTTCCTGGTGGTGGGACGACCCTAATTCACTTAGCTAAGACGGTAGAAGCGATTAAAAAGACCTTACAAAATGACGAAGAAAGAATTGGGGCTGATATTGTACAACGAGCGCTAGAAGCCCCCTTGCGCCAAATAGCAGACAACGCCGGTGCTGAAGGTTCTGTAATCGTCTCGAAAGTTCGGGATAGCGAATTCAACATTGGCTACAACGCTGCTACTGGCGAATTTGAAGACTTGATTGCTGCTGGTATTATCGACCCTGCAAAAGTCGTGCGTTCAGCTTTGCAAAATGCTGGTTCAATTGCTGGTTTGGTCTTAACCACCGAAGCGATCGTTGTTGAAAAGCCAGAGAAGAAATCCGCTGCTCCTGCCCCTGACATGGGCGGTATGGGCGGCATGGGCGGTATGGGTGGCATGGGCGGCATGGGCGGCATGGGTATGTTCTAACTTCTGCTCACCCAGATAAATATTTTTTAAACAGTTTGTCTTACCCAGGCAAACTGTTTTTTGTAGCATTGCTGATTCAGAGGCGATATGTTATACCAATTCGTAATTCGTAATTCGTAATTTGTCAGATTTAAATCTGACTGATGACTAAATTATCAACCTAAATAATTGCGTAATTTATAAATTACAGTCTTTATATTGATTTTTGTAAGATTACGTGTAAGTTATCCTTATGTACTTTGTTATTTACAAATGACAAATGACAAATGACAAATGACAAATGACAAATGACTAATCACTATTAGGTAATATTTTATGGCACGAAAACTGCGTCGCCTTCCCAAAATAGTAACCAAGCTATACGAAGATGAATTCTATCACCAACCAGGAACTTTACCAGGAACCATAATTATTGATGCAGATGCTCCGCTACCGATAATTTTCTTAATTGACTATAATCAAACCAATTTCATCCGTGAACAAATAGCAACTCCAGAGGAGTGTCTCCCCTATCTTGATGCAGAATCGATTTCTTGGGTAGACGTACAAGGTTTAGGTAGTCAAGACATATTACAACGATTGGGTAACGTCTTTGAGTTACATCCTCTAGTTTTAGAAGATGTAGTCAATGTACCAGAGCGTCCCAAAACCGAGGATTATGAAGACCAATTGCTATTCATTGCCCGCATGGTAGTACCAAAGGAGAAAACATGTGGTTTTTATAGTGAGCAAGTGAGTTTAATATTAGGGAAAAATTATTTGTTGACAGTACAAGAAGAACCAGAACATGATTGCTTTGAAGCAGTGCGATCGCGAATTGAAAAAAATAAAGGTATCATCCGTAAACAAGGAGCGGATTATTTAGCTTACGCTCTGTTAGATGCGATTATTGATGGCTTTTTCCCAGTGCTGGAGCTTTATGGAGAGCGAATCGAAGAGTTAGAAGAGGAGGTAATAGTCAAACCAACCCCACAAACACTACAAAATATTTATCAAATTAGGCGAGAATTACTGCAACTACGTCGTGCTATCTGGCCCCAACGAGATGCAATTAATTCCTTAATTCGAGATGGTAGTGAACTAATTGGCGAAGAAGTACGAATCTATCTGCGAGATTGTTATGACCATACAGTGCAAGTGATGGATATGGTAGAAACGTATCGAGAACTATCATCTGGATTAATGGATGTGTACCTTTCGGCAGTGAGTAATAAAATGAATGAAATAATGAAGGTGCTAACGATAGTTTCAACAATCTTTATTCCTCTAACTTTTGTGGCCGGAATATATGGTATGAATTTCAATACTGAAAAATCGCCATATAATATGCCTGAATTGAATTGGTATTGGGGCTACCCAATTTGCTTGGCAGTTATGGTAGCGATCGCACTTAGTTTGCTATTCTTTTTTTGGCGACGCGGCTGGCTGCAAAATTCTGTAGCAATCAAGCGCAATTAAAGATTTGAGATGAGCAAGGAGTCGAATATACATTCATTAGCACCGGGAGTTAAGATTCTGAGTTATGAGGAGTAGCGACCAGAATTTAGTAGTTTTGACGATTTATATTATTGGTGTCTCATACGTTTTTAACCGCATGGTTGAATCCATTGATGACCAAGTTAAATTTGAGTTTAAAAAAGGAATCGTTGATGAGCAACTCAAAGAACAAAATCTCGACGACAAAATTGGAATTTCCTTTAAACTTAAACCCTCATACGCAATTGAAGATTTGAAAGATTTAGGAATCAGCATAGAAAATAAATCTGAGAATGTTGCCGTATACGTTGACTGGGACAATAGTTCTTTAGTAGTTGAACATAGCAAACAATCGCGGCGTGTGATTCGGAAATCACCAGACTTAACCCGCGACTTAGCAGTACCCCAAAGTCCTAGCCTGATTGCTCCCAAAAAAACACTTTCTGAAACGGTGACAGCAGAAGATGTCTTCGAGCGCGACAAAGAAGCTGGAACCTATTCAGCCAAAAAACCACTAATTGATATTAACGGGCTGCAAAAAGGGCAAAAAAAGTTGTACAACGACTTTATCAATAGAAGAAAGGAGTTGGACTTTTCCCTGCAACTAGTACTAAGGATATCTGAGGTACGTTTAGGTCTAGCCCCAGGTCGTGATTTTCCTCCCATTAGTATTATCAATTGTCCTTTCACAGTCAGGAAACTACCTTGGACTTACGCTCTACCTTGGAATAAAAAAAAGTAATATCAACCAGACAGACTATGCCATCCAAGATTACACTGGATCTAAGGAGAGAGTAGACGCAGGCGGTTGCAGATCAGTCATAGTCACTGGTTTGAGGAAAGTCCGGACTCCCGAAAGACCAAACTTGCTGGATAACGTCCAGTGCGAGCGATCGTGAGGATAGTGCCACAGAAAGATACCGCCAAGAATAGGGAATAGGGAATAGGGAATAGGGAATAGGGAAAGAAAAACCCCACTCCCCACTCACCACTCCCCACTCTCCAATCTTTGGTAAGGGTGCAAAGGTGCGGTAAGAGCGCACCAGCAGTATCGAGAGGTGCTGGCTCGGTAAACCCCGGTTGGGAGCAAGGCGATAGGAACTATGGTTGGTCTTTTACCAGTTCCGCTCAATGAGAGCCGCTAGAGGCGTCTGGTAACAGGCGTCCCAGATAGATAACTGCCCTCGCAAGAGAACAGAACCCGGCTTATGTACTGCTCTCTCCCCCTTTTTTTTAGTGCTGAGTTAGAAGAGACGCGATGAATCGCGTCTGTACAAGAGTTAGAAGTTTGTATTTTTCCCCTGCCTCCCCTGCCTCCCCTGCCTCCCCTGCCCCCTGCTCCCCCTGCCCCCTTCCCCTTGTTATGTAATGTCCCTTCCCTATCCACGCCGTCAACGGCAACTTGAAAGTTTAGTCCAAAAATTAGGTTTGTCGCTAGAAGCACCTATAAAGTGGGAACTGCTAGATTTAGCGCTAACTCATCCCACTGTTTCTGATTCGGCAAATTATGAACAGCTGGAGTTTGTTGGCGATGCAGTGGTGCGCCTGGTGTCGGCTGTTGTGTTATGGGAAAATTATCCTGATTGTCCCGTAGGGGATTTTGCGGCAATTCGTTCGGTATTGGTGAGCGATCGCATCCTCGCCCAATTGGCCAGAACTTATGGTTTGGAGTTATACTTACTCGTTGCTGGCAGTGCTACCGCTGATAAAGTTGGTCTAGAGTCACGACTAGCAGACGCTTTTGAAGCAGTTCTGGGTGCGCTTTACTTAAGTACTCAAAATCTAGAACTGATCCGCTCTTGGCTAGATCCCCACTTCCTACAATTAGCAACAGAAATTCGCCTTGATCCTGCCAGACTTAATTACAAAGCTGCTCTCCAAGAATGGACTCAGGCACAATTTAAAGTTTTACCAGAGTATCGCGTTGTGGAAGTTAGTCAACCGCACCGTAATCATGAACGTTTCGTGGCTGAAGTGTGGCTGCACGAAAACAAGCTAGGAGTTGGTAAGGGACGCTCAATCAAAACCGCTGAACAAGCCGCAGCCAAGGTAGCTTTTTTAGCAATCTCTAATCCGGAAAACCCCTGAACTCAAAAGATTACAAATAAACTGATAATCAGTTGCTAGTCATTTGTTATTTGACTAATGACTAATGACCAATGACAAGTGACAAATAACTAATGACAAACCAAATTAAAATTGCTGTCATCGGAGTTGGACGTTGGGGAGTGCATCTGCTGCGAAATTTCTTAGCACATCCCGAAGTAAATGTAGTTGCTGTAGTAGATCCTCATCCAGAACGATTAGCGGCGGTAAAGCAGCAGTTTAATTTAGATGAAAATGTATTATTAACAACTCATTGGCAAGATTTAAAGAAAGTGCCAGGATTGACAGGAGTGGCGATCGCAACTCCGGCTACCACTCACTATGATTTAATTAAAGATGCTCTCCAACAGGGATGCCATGTTTTGGCAGAAAAACCTCTAACTCTCAACCCAGTAGAATGCCGAGAACTTTGCCATCTAGCAGAGCAGCATCATTTAATACTCATGGTTGACCATACTTATTTATTTCACCCAGCAGTTGAGCGAGGAAAAACTGTAGTACAGGCGGGGAAATTAGGAGATTTACGCTATGGCTACGCGACGCGCACCCATTTAGGGCCTGTCCGGCAAGATGTTGATGCATTGTGGGACTTAGCTATTCACGATATTGCTATCTTTAACGCTTGGCTAGGTCAGATTCCTGTGAAAGTACAAGCAACCGGTACGGTGTGGCTACAGGGAGCAGGGGAGCAGGGGGGCAGGGGGGCAGAGGGGAAGAAAGATATAAATTCTCCTCTGCCTCAAGGTTTGGCTGATTTAGTATGGCTAACACTGACATACCCAGATGGCTTTCAAGCTTATATTCATTTGTGCTGGCTGAATCCTGATAAGCAGCGACGGTTGGGGATTGTAGGTAGTCTTGGCAGCTTGATTTTTGATGAAATGTCACTATCATCACCTCTAACCCTGCTGCATGGAGAGTTTAAACAGCAGGGAAATCAATTTATTCCTGTGAATCAAAAGCAGGTGGTGCTGGAATTAGAGCCAGGGGAACCATTGGGGCGAGTTTGCGATCGCTTTGTTGTCTCTATCCTTAACAATACTCCCTCAGAGGTTTCGTCTGGCTGGGTAGGCACTGAGTTAGTAGAAATTCTTGCTGCTTTAACAGCATCTCTTGAGCAAGGCGGCCAACCTGTTTTTATTGACAAGCGCTCTCAACCTTAATATTCTGGAAAATTCAAATTTCTTTTTTAAATTACAATCTACCAAGGATTACCTTTTAGAAGTCCAATTTGCATAAACTTCTGCTTTGGGAAGAGTTACCAAGAGAGTTTGCTGTGGCGAAAGACTAATCTCGTAAGTCTCGTTCCCAAGTAGTAACTGGAACTTTGAGGGCTTCTCTTTGTCTACACCTGCTTTTACAGATTTGTTAATCTTCAAAGAGGGACTTCTCACAGGCTCTTGTAGGCTAGGGTAATGGCTTGCTTTTGCTCCCTCATTCCCAGAGGAAAATCCAAGATCCCCTATATTTTCTTCTTTCTTGGGAACAGGTAACAGCGAGATATCAATCAATGGTAAGGTAATTTTCAGTGTCGTACCTTGATGAAGTCCCGTACTTTCAAGAGTAATCCTACCTCCCATAAGTTCAATTAAGTTTCGTGAAATTGCTAGTCCCAGTCCAGTGCCTTCAAACTGGCGGCTGGTTGTGCCATTCACCATCACAAATGGGCGAAATAGTTTGTGCTGTTGAGTGGGATCAATTCCTATACCTGTGTCTTTGACTACTACCACCACATTACTAGATTGAATTTCTGTAGCAATGGTGATGCTTCCTGTGTCGGTGAACTTAGTGGCATTACCGATAACATTAATTAGCACCTGCTTCAGTTTTGCTGCGTCTGCTTTAATTGGTATTGCTTGAGGATCTAACTCGCATTTCAATTGCAAGCCCTTTTGTTGAACATTAACGGATTGTAAATTAATCACCTCTAACAATATTTGTCGGAGGTCAAGAGGTGTGGTGACTACAGAAAGCTTACCTGCTTCGATTTTAGAAATGTCGAGTAAATCATTAATAATACTTAGCAAATGAATTGTTGTTTCATCGGCACGTTTGAGGAAGTCCATTTCTTCTTCGCGGCTATCACATAAGCCATCTTTAACCACGCGAATGCAGCTAATAATAGTATGTAATGGGTTTCTCAATTCATGAGAAGTCGTAGCCAAAAACTGGCTTTTAATCTGGTTAGCGCTTTTTGCTTCTTTCCAAGCTATTTCTAGTTCTTCTGCCCCAGCTTTGAGCCTTTCTACCATTTGGTTTAATGCTTGGGCCAGTTGATTGAATTCCCGGATTTGAAAATTCTGCGGAACTGGTTGTGCGGCGTGGTGAGAGTGAATATTGAGAGCGTAGTCTCGCAATTCTTCTACAGGACGTGCCAAGTAAGGAGCTAAATATAGGGATGCTAATAAACTTGCACCAATTAAACCGACTGTCAAAACGATGAGAATTAGTTTGATTTCCTCTAAACCAAAAAGCGCATTATCGACGCTAGTAACAGCTAAGACTATCCATTTTTCCTGCTGTTGTTGAGTAAGTGGATTTGTAATAGCTGTATAGCCAGCCAATAATTCTTTACCATCTGTAAAAGATAAATTTATTGAATCTTTTCGTCCTGCAATGGCATTTTTAATTATGCTCTTGAATTGAGAAGAATTTGGATGTTGATTAATATTAGTTCCCACCCAGCCTGTCAATGGGTGCGCCAAAACCGTCCCATCTTCAGCAATCACTACCATAGCACCTGTGAGCGATCCTGGTGGATTTAAGGTTTGTTGGTATAATGCAGACTGAATACTTAAACTATAAATTGAATTTTTTTGGCTATCGGAGACTGGTGCAGATAGCACTACTTGCAGTTGATTTTGTGTGTTTCTTTTACCAGTCATTCCTGTCTTTGACGGGAAGATTGTTTTGACATCAATTCCTTCACTAGGTAAAGGTAATGTCAATTTTCCAATTGCTTGATCCCCACAGCTATTAGCAATTATTTTCTGGTTTAGCAGATCCGTTAATTGGATGCACTCAACACTTGGTGGAAGTTGTTGCTTTAACTGCGTGAGAATTTCTTGCTCTTGTATGAGCGAACCCGATGGAATTACTGTTGTTTTACTTACAGTCAACAAATTAGCTTTTAAGAGAGCGATCGCATCTTCAATTCTCTGTCCTTTACTGATGGCGCTTTCTGTTAAATTTTGACGTGCAGTTCCCAATATGCTAGAACGTGCCTTATTCAAGGCAACAATCTCACCTATAAGTAAAACTGGAACAAACAGCAGCAATATTCTCGTTACTAAAATCCGACGAAAGGAAGATTGGCGGGAATTAGTCATTGAGTGTCTCACTTTGCATCCGCAAACCACAACAGCAAAGATATGTAATTAGACGAGCTAGATGAGACATTTTATTAAATTATCAGAATTTTATTTTCAATGTTTAAAAATAACAAATTGCTATAATTTAAAAAGAAACGTAGTATACCAAAACTCATGTATGGTAAATGGAAAAGCGATTTGTGTTGCATAGAAATACAGTGGTAAAATCGGGAAATATTACCTTGCAAGCATAGACTTTTTTTTGAGAATCTACACACTAGCAAAGAGAATATTCAAACTATCAAACCAATCTAATGTTGCAACATCGTCCTCATACTACAGTTGTTTTAGCAATGAGTGCAGATGGCAAAATAGCAGATTTTAAGCGATCGCCTGCTCGGTTTGGCTCAAGGGTTGATAAAGCACACTTAGAAAAACAAATCGCTGCCGCTGATGCTGTTTTATTCGGTGCTGGTACTCTCCGGGCCTATGGAACAACACTTACTGTATCAGATCCAACTTTAGTAGAACTTCGGGCGCAAGGGGGAAAGCTTCCGCAGCCAGTTCATATAGTGACTACACACTCTGCAAACCTCAATCCGGAAATTAACTTTTTTAAGCAACCAGTTAGACGTTGGCTGCTCACGACAACAGCGGGATCACTTTCATGGAAAGAACGCTTACAGACATTTCACTCAACTCTGGGAACCGGATCACAGGAGTGTCCTCCAGAATTTGAGCAGATTCTGGTTTTTGAAACACCAACACGAGAAATTGACATTCCCGCAGCTTTAAAATATCTAGCCAATATACATATAACACGCTTGGTAGTTTTAGGTGGAGGTGAATTAGTCGCTTCTTTACTGCAATTAGATTTAATTGATGAATTATGGCTGACTGTCTGTCCGCTGATTTTAGGTGGTAATACCGCACCAACACCTGTAGAAGGGAAAGGATTTTTACCCGATTTAGCTCCCAAGTTGCAACTACTAGAAGTTCATACCGTTGAGCAAGAAGTCTTTTTGCACTATCGCCTACAACGATCAGCAGATTAGATTAAGCTAAGTTAAGTTATTTATTGGGCAATTCAATTTTGGATTTTGGATTTTAGATTTTGGATTAAATTTCAATCTAAAATCCAAAATCTAAAATCTAAAATTCTTACTCCCCCACTCCCCAATCCCCTAATATGGTGGAACAACTTAAGCCTCGCTATTCTGTCGTTTGGACGAACAAAATCGCTGAAGTACCCCAAAATGCCTGGAATGCTTTGGCAATGCCACTCAAAACACCGTTTTTAGAATGGGAGTGGCTAAACAATCTCGAAACTTCCCAGAGTGCTACGGCTAAAGCTGGTTGGTTGCCAAATCACTTGACATTGTGGCGAGATAGAACGCTGATTGCTGCTGCGCCACTTTATCTTAAAGGACATAGTTCTGGTGAATTTGTTTTCGATCACCAATGGGCAGAGTTAGCCGATCGCATCGGAGTCCAATATTACCCAAAATTGCTGGGAATGACACCGTTTACTCCCGCTGAAGGTTATCGGTTTCTAATTGCCCCAGGAGAAGATGAGGATGAAATCACCGCGATGATGGTGCATGAAATTGACACTTTCTGCTCCAAAAATCGAATTTCTGGCTGTCATTTTCTCTACGTTGATCCCCAATGGCGTCCGATGCTGGAACGGCATGGCTTTACAACTTGGCTGCACCACAGCTACGTCTGGGAAAATGCTGGCTTTAAAACTTTTGATGACTACTTGCAGGTGTTTAATGCCAATCAGCGCCGCAATATCAAGCGGGAACGCAAAGCTGTGGAGAAAGCAGGTTTACGATTACAACCGTTGACTGGTGATGAAATTCCTCAGTCTTTATTTCCCTTGATGCACCAATTCTATGCTGACACCTGTGATAAGTTTGGCTGGTGGGGTAGCAAGTATCTGACACAGCGGTTTTTTGAGCAGCTATACACCGATTATCGCCATCGAGTCTTGTTTATTGCTGCATATAGCGAACAAGATAACTCTTATCCTTTAGGAATGTCCTTTTGTTTGTTTAAAGATGACAAACTCTATGGACGCTATTGGGGGAGTTTTCAAGAAATAGATTGCTTACATTTTGATGCTTGCTATTATGCGCCAATTGAGTGGGCGATCGCTAACGGCATCCAAATTTTTGATCCTGGCGCAGGTGGACGCCATAAAAAACGGCGCGGTTTCCCAGCTATGCCCAATCACAGTCTGCACAGATTTTACAATAATCGTTTAGGACAAATTATCCGTCCCTATATTAAGGAAGTGAATCAACTCGAACAGCAGCAGATTGAGGACATTAATGCAGAGTTGCCATTTAGTAACCGAGATTCTTAATATTTGCCAAGGTAGAGGGTGAACGACGAATTACACTTGATATAGAGTATAAAAACCCTCAAGAAAGAAAATTTCTTTTTATAATGTTTATGGATTTAATAGTTGAAAATTTGGTCGCAATTGATGATAAACTTTCCCAGCGTCATATTGACCTTGATCCCGGTGGATATTTCATTATTTACTTGGATCGAGATGCAAGGTTAATTTATGCCAAGCATTTTACAAATGTAATTGACGATCGCGGTTTAGCTGTCGATCCCGAAACGGGAAAGGTAATTCCGGCGCGAGAAAAGGTGGAACGAACTTACACGACAGTTTTTAGTGCGAGGACGGCGAAAGAACTTTGCGTGAAGATTTTTGAAGAAACTCAGCCCTGTGTTGTAACTCAATTAAATCATGCAGCTTATTTAGGTCGAGAATTTGTTCGGGCTGAGGTGGCTTTAGTTACAGAACAAGAGTATGTTCAGGATTAAGCCAATTTTAGATTTTTAATTTTGGATTTTGGATTTTGGATTGAAGGAAAATCTAAAATCTAAAATCTAAAATTGAATGATTCTCCCATTACCCATTAGATGATGGCTGATTTATCTGATAGATATAGTAAGTCGCCATTGGGATAACGGTGGCGGCAATTAACAATCCTACTACCCAAGCAGTCGCGTTACCTTGGTTGGTTTCTTCTGCTTTCTTGAAAGTGCCTCCAACCTGCACATTATCAATTATTTTGGGTGGGCCTGGATCGGCTTCGCCAGAGAGAACGGCGACAAGGCGATCGCTCGCATCTAGAAATGCCTGATTGTATTTGTTACCATTGCGTAACGGCACACTTACTGTTTCAGTAGCGACACTCTCGGCAATAGAGTCTGTGAGTAAAGGCTTGACTTGATCCCCAGAAATAATGGCAGTACCATTGGTAACCGTATCAATAACCAATAAGGTTTGATTAGCTTGGGCTTCTTTAGTAGGAAACCATTTTTTAAACAGTTCTTTGCTGAAGCTTTCTGGTGTTTCGCCATAATCGAGGCGGCGAACAGTAACAATTCTAACTTCCTTATCTGTTTGCTTTGCCAAATCCTCAAAAGCGCTGCTAATCTTGCCTTCATTCAGACGGCTGATGACTTCAGCTTGATCTAAAACCCAGGTGTCATTCCCTGCTTTGAGATTGGGTATTTGATACACACCTGTGGCTAAAGCAGGTGTAGCAAACAGTGAGGCTGCTAAAATAACCATCACCAAAGGTAGAATTAGCCGGATGAGGTGTTTTTGACTGCTAAATAGTTGTTTGAGGAGCTGTTTCATTGTGTGATCCCTAAGACAGACTTGCACCCAAAATACTACAGAACCACTGCAAAAATCACCTCGTTCCTGGTTTTCTCAAGTATTAAATTTCTGCTACTACTAGCAGATATAGATTGTACGGGATTTTTTGATCAAACAGAATAAAGGCGTCAGTCGTCAGAATGGGCTAAACGCCCCGCTAACAAAATGAATTCTGTATGATTGGCGGATAGCGCAGCGTCTTGATTCTGACTCCTGAATTCTGACTTCTTCTTCAATGCACAAACTTGTGATAATGGCGGTTGCAAGCATTAACTTGACGCTAACACTTTTGCTAGTCACAAGAAATACCGCCCATTTTGGGGATTAACCCAAATACTGAGGGCGGAATTTGCAAACCATCTAGAAATCATATCGTATGATCAATATTTTTGGCAGAATCAAGCATATTTTTTCATATCTGCAAGTAGTTTTTGCTGTTATACCCTTTGATGGATGATATCTGCATTTTTCTGATAATTTAGCTAAATCTATATCAATAATATATACATGACCATAATTTTAACTAACGACGACGGTATTGATGCCCCCGGCATCCGAGCGCTGCTGAAAGCTGTAAACGGCAAAAATACTATTATCGCTGCTCCTGCTGATCACCAATCTGGGTGTGGACATCAAGTTACTACCACTCGTGCCATCAACCTCCAGCGACGTTCTGAGACTGAGTATGCGATCGCAGGCACTCCCGCAGATTGTGTGAGAATTGCAATTACACAAATTACCGCAGATGTCAAATTTGTGCTTTCAGGTATTAACGCTGGGGGTAACTTGGGAGTAGATGCTTATATTTCTGGGACAGTTGCGGCTGTACGGGAAGCTGCAATGCACGGTATACCCGGAATTGCTATTTCTCACTATCGCAAAGCCAACCAGGATTTTGATTGGGATCTAGCTGCCAAATTCACAGCTGAAGTTTTAGTGGACTTGCTCAAGCGTCCTCTAGAACCAGGAAGTTTCTGGAATGTCAACTTACCCCATCTACAACCAGGAGAAGCAGATCCTAATGTGGTGTTTTGCCAAGCTTGTACCAAACCTTTGCCCGTGAACTATCGAATTGAAGGCGACGATTTTTATTATGTAGGGGAATATGGCAAACGCGATCGCACTCCTGGTAGCGATGTGGATGTATGTTTTTCCGGTAATATCGCCGTAACTCAGTTAAGGGTTTGACATTCAGTTAGCCTTAATTGCAGGGCTATTTGGACATTGGGGAGAGCTATGACTATGTTTGTGCGATCGCGATCAAAATTTTCAAGAATTTGAAATCTGGTAAAACCATTGAACAATCAACTTTCAATTAAGGAAAAATTACAAGCCACGCTTGAAAAGATTCAAACAAAAAGCGATGGCTCTCCCATTACCGATTTGCAGCTAGATAAAACCTTAGCCGCAGAAATTGAACAATTGACGACGGAACTAGAGAGCGTCAATCCTAATTCCCATCCTCTTCTCTACGCGACTTCTTTGCTGGCGGGAACTTGGCAACTGCAATACTCCACAGCTAGAGAAATCCGTTCTTTAGTTTCTCTCCCACTCGGATTAAAGCTGGGTAAAGTTTATCAAGTGATTGATGTTGCAAATAAATTTTTTTTCAATCTAGCTCAAGTTAAACATCCTCTGGGGATAGTATCGGGATATGTCAAAGTGACAGCTAGCTTTGAGCCAGCCAAAGAAGATTTCGAGCTTCTAGCGAACAAACGGATCAACGTCTATTTTGACAAACGTTACCTATCGATTGAGAAGATTGTTGGCATTAATACCCCTCAACTCAATCCATTTAAGGTTGTCCCAGCTAATAATCCTACTAGTAGAACTCCCACACTGGATATTACTTACTTAGATGAAACCTTAAGAATTGGACGTGGAGGAGATGGCAGTTTATTCATTCTTCGTAAATCCGATGATTTACCTGAATTCACCTCCTCAACTTGAAATGGATCGCTCCACCGAATGAATATGGCTCTCTCAACAATTCATCTTTTCAGAAAGGTAAAATCAGGTTCTGCAATGGTAGAGCTTAAAACATTAAATTTAAAGGTAGGTCATGGTATAGAAGGAGATATTAATGCCGATCCTATAAGTCCCAGGCAAATTTTAATCGTTAGGAATGAAGATATTTTAGACTTATCAATTCAGCCAGGAGATTTGCGAGAAAATATTGTAGTTACAGGTATAGAATTTGATAATTTTATCCCTGGATCTCTATTAACCTTTGAAAGTGGTGCGGCAATTCGTCTAACTTTTCACTGCGAACCTTGTAAGCGAATAGCCCACTTGGTAGAATCATTAAAAACCATCCAATATAAAAGAGGAATTTTAGGTATAGTTATTAAATCAGGTAAAATCCAAGTTGGTAGTAATTTTCAGCTTAAAACTAATGAATTTCCTGCACTATCTGAAAATCCATATCAACGATTCCTAAATTTTATCATCAAAATTCCAAGTGGAAAAGTAGTTACATATAAACAGATAATCAAAGGGATAGGAGTAGATAATAGTTATCTAAGAGCTATTCCTACTTACCTGAAAAAAACCTCGGATACTGATTATCCGGTACATAGAATATTAGACTCTAAAGGCTATTTGATAACTTATGTTAATCAACAAAAAAATAAGTTAGAGGCTGAAGGAATTAAGGTTTTATCTGAGACAGATGTATTGGGAAACTTAAACAAAAATTTTGTAGATATTAAAGATTATCTATGGGAAGATTACACTCTATATTTAGAATAGTACTATTGGTTTCATGATATTTGTAATATAACCTAGTATTTTGGTAGGGAAAATGCTTAATTTCATCAAGATAATCCCTGATTTTTGATTTGCTTAGATGTAGCTTCCATAAAGTCAATAAAAACTTTTATAAGCTTATGAATTCCCTCGCTACCTCCTGCAATTAAACCTCCTGTCAACAATGCATCTAAACAACGAAAAATAATTACTTGGATTGAATTATCTAAATCAATAACTACAAGTGGTTCAATTGAGCGAATACCTATTGCACTCATTAAAAGACCGAATAAAAGGGATGTCCATAGGGCAATTATTCGTGTATCAGATTTATAGGCCGCTCTTTGGCGCTCTTTTTCATTTATATCATCAATTTGTGGTTTGAATATTTTTAACGAGTCTTGTTGATTTTGGGTAAAATTTTGAATGATTTGCTGTTCTAGGCTCATTCCTTCAGGAGGTAATCCACTGATTTGATTTGATTCTAAAGAAGGAAACTGTTTCTGTTGGGCTTCCATAAGTCTTATTTTCTCCGAAACTAGAGTCTTTTCTTGCCTAATACTAATATCTAATTGCTCGATAAATGAACCGCGCCAAGTAGTTAGAAAAACTTCTAATGAACGTTCCAACAACAAAGAAATAAATAGTTGTAATGAGAGTAATTGGACAATATCATTAAGCCCAAATGGTTTTAAAAGAAATGGTTTAGATGATAACCAAGTTGACAAAGTTACTATTAGAAAACTAATAATTATTAATACAAGAAATAGAGGAGAGTCTGGAGAAAGCTTTAGCAACGTATCTATACTCCTGTTTCGCGTCACATATTTAGTACAGCCTGGAGGTGAGAACTACACCTGCTGAGTAACTTAACAACGTTAATTTGATAGAACAGTAAATAATTTGTGACTCCACACTTTTTTTCAGGAGTGTGATATGCCAATACGGTTCGGTTAAAGGGGAAAGGGGAACGGGGAAAGGTTTTAAATACATCTTTTACCCCTTACCCCAAAACCAATTCCCAGGTCATAAAGCAAGTGAAGAGAGCTTATCCGAACCGTATTGTGTGATCGGCCCCACTGTGAGAGCGATGTCTTTAACGGGCTACGCCTACGTACCTTGGTGGTAGCAGGAAGCACTCTACAAGTAAATACTAGGCTTCAAATGCACGGTGCGAAGTGGCGATCGCATTTCCTCCCCGTTTTCTCTCGAAAAGGTGCGCTAGAGCAAGCAGCAACCGTAGCACCAACTAAAAACCCCTCTAAGCTAGAAGGGGTTAAAGTAATTTTTGCTAATGGGATAGTAATTGAGGAAAGACAGCAGCTTTTCCTGCTTTGTGACGGATTTTCTAATCAAAGCAACGAGATGATAGTACAGCATTTTATAATCCATTACGGCAACGCTGTATTTAGTAAGATAAATTACTGGTGTTGTCAAATGATGTCAGCTGCGACTCAACAGCATTTAGATAACCTCTATCATTCAAAGCTTGTACTGGTAACTTTTTCGCGTTGACAGCAGCCTTAACTACATCTAGTGCAGTCAGCTTTCCTGTTTGGTATTGAAATACCAAAGCGCTACCACTAGGAATACCCTGTGCTTTCAGATTACCTTGATAAGCGAGAAATGCAGCATCAAAGGGTTTGAGGTAGCTGACGTTCGTAGAATGAGTAGATAAATTATTAGAGTTGATAGCTATAAGTTCGCCACTATTATTAGTAGCTATTTGAGCGCCACCGATTCCAGGCAATAAAGCAATAGAAGTAACAATGAGTACAGAATCTATCAATGTGGAGAGTTTCATAGGATTATCTTTAGTTAAAATTAAGTGCAGTTAGTGTTCTTGAGTAATAGAGTCTTATTTTTTATCAGTCTTAACCTCCTGCACTCAGGTCACCTGAACGGTTGATTTGTTCCTCACCCGTTCGGGTGAGCTAGTTGAGTCCAATAATTGAAAAAATCAACAATGTGTGGAAAATTGAGCGAGGGAAAGAGTTTCATCGCTGATGTTGTGTTGGTTAATAAATTGGGAGTAAAGTTCAGGATAAACTTGAACAGATATATATTTAACTGAGGTAATCTAAAAATTTATGCAGTGCTGGCACTCAGTTAGAGGCGTAGCCCAACCCAGGCGTTGCATTTCTGTACTATCTCCTTCAACAGCCGATTTATTGCTTAACTATAATTGAATCTAATCTGTCTAGTCGAATTTACCGAACATACAAATTATAGTAAACCGTAATTATTTCTCACGTCTATTTTGGGACGGCAATCATCAATTACTTGGTGATATTAACCGAACTTACAGCAGGTTTAACTCTACATAATATGAATATGTAAGCACAAGTTGAAGTGCAAAACTGATTAAGTAAAAGCTAACTGATGCGAGGAAGGGTTATGACACTAGTTCGTTGGAATCCTTGGAGAGAAATTGACACTCTACAAAATCAAATCAATAGTTTATTTGAAGATACCAGACTACCATCTACATTCTTGGAAAGAGGCTTGAGCAAAGTTCCTGCTGCCGAAATACAAGAAACTGAAGATGCGATTCATCTGAAGTTAGAACTGCCAGGAATAGAAGCGAAAGACCTGGATGTGCAAGTCACGGAAGATGCTGTTTACGTTAGCGGTGAGCGGAAGTCGGAAACTAAAACAGAGGAAAAAGGTGTTACTAGAAGTGAGTTTCATTACGGCAAATTTCAACGCGTAATTCCTCTATCGGCTCGAATTCAAAATACTAACGTTACGGCAGATTATAAAGACGGTATCTTGAATCTGACACTGCCTAAAACTGAGCAAGAAAAGAACAAAGTTGTTAAGGTTAATTTGGAACAACGTGCTAACTAATGGTTTGCGATCAGACTACTTTACCTCCAATGATTGGTTGAAATAGTTAAGAGCTTGGTCATGCGAGTGACCAGGCTTTTTTCTAAGCAATTTAGCGTTGATAAAAAAGTACTAAATACTTTCGAGATTTTTCAGCACTTCTGCGGCTGACTGATATCTTTGAGTGAAGTCAAAATGTACCATTCTATTTAAAATAATCACTAATTCGTTTGTAGCCTCAGTTAGTTCGCGCCAATGTTGCCAAACCTGTTGATTTCCATCAGATTCTTTTGAAATAATTATTTCACCAGTGTTTGTGTCTCTACGAAATTCTCTTGGTTCTACCCCAGTTAAACCTTGTATTCCCATAATTCCCAACGCATAAATATCGCTGTTCAGTTTTGGCAATCCGCTCATTTGTTCAGAAGGTGCGTAATTAGGAGTGCCAATTGAAATAGTCTGAGCTTCTTGCTGCTGAGGTTGAATCTGTTTAACAGCACCAAAGTCAATTAAAACAATGTGCTGATCTGATTCTCGTCTAATCAAGTTACTAGGTTTAATATCTCGATGGATGACGCCATAGCTGTGAACAAAAACAAGCACGTTTAAAACTTCTTTGAGCATCTCTACAACTTCAGCTTGTTTGAGTCGTTTCCCAGAAGATAGCTCTTTATCCATAGCGTGCCCTCGAACAAATTCTTGGACTAAAGAAAATTGTCGATTTTCTTCAAAAAAAGCTAGCAATTGGGGAATTTGTGGATGCTTACCCAAAATTTCTAAAATTTCTGCTTCAGCATCAAATAGGCGTCTGACGACATTTAAATATTCTGCATCTTGGCGGGGAGGTCGCAACTGTTTAACCACACACTGCGGATTACCAGGGCGCTGGATATCGTCAGCCAAATAAGTATTGCTAAATCCTCCAGAACCCAAGGGTTGAGTAATTTTGTAGCGGTTGTTTAGTAACGTGCCTAGCGAGATTTCCTGCCCAATGGAATCAGCAATTACCGTTGGTGCTTCATTAGCAGCATTGCCGCGCTGTCGTAAAAGACCTTGCAATTCCACAATTAATTGTTGGTGTTCTTGAACCCGTTGGGTAATTTCTTTTTGCTCTTGCTTCGTTTGATAAGCAGTATAAGCAAGGACACTCCCAGCGGTAAATACTAACCCCAACGCCGGAGATATTACTGGCAACCATCCAGCTTGGGTAAAAATGACAAAATTAGCTCCAAATAACACTGCAAGGGCTGTTGCTCCTGCTAATCCTAAGCCTAGTGGATGTTGAATTCGCCATACTAACAACCCACCAACTAAAGTCCATCCCCATATCAAAAGGACTTCACCCCACTCAGGCAAAAACCAAAATAGAGGCTGTTTGTTAAGAACAGCACTGAGAACTTGGCTAACACTGTGGGCATGAATTTCAATTCCGGCTATTTTGCCAGAATTATCTGACTTACCACTAGCAAATGGCGTATTAAAAATATCATTTAAACTATTGGCTGTTGAACCAATTAAAACGATGCGGTCTTTGACCAAATCTGGTTTAACTTGATTTGCAAGTACTTCTGTAATAGTTACCTGCTGGGCGACCTGATGACCAGAACGGTAGTTAAGCAGGATTTGGTAGCCATTGGTATCGGCTTTTTGATAACCGCCAGCGTTACTTTGCAGAGGTTTAAATACAGTATCTCGTAGTTGTAGTTCCTTTTTTGGGGTAAATTCTAGTTGGATGCCTCCAACTTCTAAGTATTTGAGTGCGAGTTGTAAGCTAAAAGAATAAGTACTTTGACAAGAATCGGACTCTTCTGCACTTACCAATAATAGGTTGCGGCGAATTGTGGCATCAGTGTCTTCTACGACATCATTAAATCCTACTCGCTCTGCTTCAACCCCTTTTGGGGGCGCTATTCCCGGATTGTTAGAACCAGAATGTTTGCAGATAGGAATGATGATATCGCTCTGTTGTAGGCGTTGCAGGAGTTTTTCATGACCAGGCTGTACTGGTAAGTCACGAAAAATATCTAGACCAATGGCTCGCGGTTCATAAGCTTCAAGTTTGCCTAATAGTTGGTCTAGAAGTTCACCAGACAGGGGCCAATTCCATTTTTGGATATCTTTTTCACTTAAAGCAACTATCAACAGACGAGCGTCTGGGCCTGGGTCGGCACGTAATTGCATCATTTGGTCGTAGACCTTCATTTCCAGAGGCTCGAAAACCCCAAGTTTTTGAATGCCTACTAGTAAAAGTGTAGCGATCGCACTTGAAAGAATAACTGGCTGTCTAAATAAACTTTTATAATTTGCAACCATCTTTTTAAATAGGTTTTACTTTAAAATATACGGATATTTTTAGATGAATTTTTATTATTGAAATTATTCTACGCAATTTGCAACTTTTCAAAAAATATAGTAATTATATTTTACTTGCAAGCACTGAAATGCCAAGATCCCCAACTTCTTTAAGAAGTCGGGGATCTTTTTGTTCGTAACTCATCTATGATTGCTATATCTGTTTAAGATAATGCACGATCGCCTCTGCTGTTGGCAAATTAGTTGCCAGTAAAACTTGATTAATAGTGCATAATCTCAGCAATGCTTCTTCATTTGCTTGACCAGACTGGGGTTGCAGCAAATCTCTCAGGAAAATAACTGCTAAAATTTCTCCTGCTCCAACCAATGAAGCAATTGTTTGATATCCTCCAGAAGTTGGTGCAGGGGTTTGTTGACTAATAGTTATCCCTGCTTGTTGATGTAAGACTTCACTAACAGATGGCCAGGTAATTGTAAAGCTCTCTGAGAAAAATTCCTGATGTTGACAAACAAATTCAGCAAGTTCTGATTTCTTGCTTTCGTGAGCAATGAGTACTATATTTCTTTCAATGAGCGTTTCTTCTGGAGTATCCTGAAACTCATCTTTTTTTACTTCAGTAACTTCTTCACTAGTCTGACTGATACTCTCGGTAGCTCCACTTTCTGTTGTTTCCAAAAATTGAATGTCAGCTGAGTTAAAAACTTCATTTACTTGTGCAGAAACATCATCAACATCTACATTGACTTCTTCAGTACTTGTATTACTTGAATCAATGTATTGACTGCTGAAAACTTCCGGGACGTTATCATCAAGCGTAGTCAATGTTTCAGGAACTTCATTGACTGTTTCATCAGCAGCAGAACTAGATTCTACTTCATGAACATCTGCGCTGTCTTCTGCTGTAAATGATATATCTAAATCTACCAATTCATCACTGATGTCTTGTGTCGCTTGGCTCAAGGGTTCTTCCGGCTGAATATCCGCTTCTTCAGGAATTTGACTGATAGCCTCATCAACATCTGCACTAACTTCTTCTACGACTGGCGTATCCAAATCTACTACTTCATTATGAGTAGCTTCTGGAATGACGCTCTCCTCCTCGGATACTTGATAAAAAATATCGCGCGGTTGTACAAAAGTGACTTCTGCTGCTAGTGCTGCCTCCCACTCTGCATCTTCATCGGAAGTAGATTCTGCAATGGTACTCTTCTGTGCAGGAACTTCGTTGAAAATATCACGCGGCTGTACGAAAGTGACTTCTGCTTCCAGTGCTGCCTCTAACTCTGCATACTCATCGTAGCTAGCTTCTGGAATGGCACTTGTATCACGCTGCTGGACGATAGTAGATTCTGCCGCCAGTGCTGCTTCTAACTCTGCAATCTCGTCGTCGGTAGCTTCTGGAAGGATACTTTCCTCTTCAGGAGTTTCAATGATGTTTTCAGGTGCAGCGATCGCATCATCAGCTACAGTAAAAGAAACTTCCTCACCATCTTCGCTGACTTCTGCAACTTCTACTTCCTCACTATCTGCGCTGACTTCTGTTGTAACTAAACGCAAATCCACAATTTCATCACGAACATCGTGTGGAACTTCGCTGACTGCTTCTGGTGACTGAATGATGTTTTCAGGGGCGATTATCTCAACAACCGGGATGACATCATCACCTTGATTAGAAACAACTTCGGAGATTTCGCTGATTTCTGGGGAAGGTGCTTCTACTTCGGGAGTAATTGGCGCTGCAACTTCGTTGACTACTTCTGGGGCTGGTGTAGCAACGTTGGGAGTGCTGATATTTTCAGGCGATCGCGGTCGAGAAAACAGTGAAGGATCTATAATTCTAAAGACTGTCTCTGGTTGTTCATAAGCGGGAGCAACTGCTTCTAAGATCAAAACATAATCTGCAATCCGAATAACATCTCCATCGCTCAAAGAATATGGTCGATCTTTTTCAGCTTGTTTCCCATTAAATATTGAGCCATTTCTACTGCCAAGGTCAGAGAAGTAGTAATTTCCACCTTTCACAAAAAACTTAGCATGTACCCGACTGATATCAGGACTATCTAGAAGTAAATCAGAATCAGGAGAACGACCTATTAGCCATTCTCCTCTCGGTGTAGTTTCTATGGTAAGGTCAACTTCATTGACTTCATTTAAAGTTGGTGAGTAGCTAACTTTTACTTTCATATTAATTTTTGGTTAATTTTATTGATTTCCGCTACCCAGCGCTGACGGGTAGTGTGTTCTAAATTTAAAATATCATCTTGTGACCAGTGGAAATGATAAGCAATAAAAGCTACCTCCTCATATAAAGTATCAGAGGGGTAGCTTAGGACTCCCCCGCTAGTTCTAGCTCCACTGAAAATTGAGTATTACAGTGGGGACATTGTGTCGGAATATGTACATTGCCTTGCTGATTAATTCGATTGTAAAATTCTCGGAGATAGGCAATGTCATGTAAAAGCAGTCCTTCGAGTAAATCAGGACTAACAGAATTGAAACTGCCCAAGCGAGTGATAACCCGCGCAAGCATCACCAAAACACCGTAAGCTGGATTTTCCTGCACTCCGCGTTCTTGTTGCACCAAAATTTCATCTTTGGCGGTGGCTAAACGCATCACCCCATGACGATGTACTCGTTGTTCGCCATCACTCAATCCTCTAGGAAGAGTGAAGGCAAATTCTGTGCAGAGAGTATCCTTTTTACGGCGCATAGGTAATTTGGGCATTGGGAATTGGAAATTGACTGGTTCCCAGCCTGAAGGCTGGGAACCCATTCTGGGAGGCTCTGCCTCCTCTTTGTTGACAAGAGGTAGAACCTCTGGGAATACATTCCCAGCCTCCAGGCTGGGAACGAGGCTAATGAGGCTTTGAACTCCGTTAATGAGGCTTTGAACTCCATTAATGAGGCTTTGAACTCCATTAATGAGGCTTT
>NZ_JBDNJQ010000310.1:0-3330 GCF_051172895.1 Nostoc sp. CALU 1950
TGAGTTCTGAGTTCTGAGTTCTGAGTTCTGAGTTCTGAGTTCTGAGTTCTGAGTTGGGTAAATTACGGTTTTTGGCTAACCCACAATGAATGTCATGAAAATATGACATTGTTGCCATTCTCAACATCATAGCTAGCGGCAATTGTCATGAAACCATAACAAGTCGATCCCGGAAGGGCTTATAAATCCGTTAACCAGGCGAAAAACCTACTTGTTCCCCCTTGATCCCTAGATATGCTTAGTGGTTAATATTGACTTAACAAAAACAACTCCTCCGATCCCAAAGAAATGCTAATTTTGGCATAACTGAGGAATTGAAAGGAAACGACCTCAATTTAAAAACAGATTAAAAAACTTAAAAACTGGGCAAAACCAGGAGTCAGGATAAGAAATTCATCTGGAGTGGATGAGATTTTATATAGCATTCTTTAACCAGGGGAAATCATTTACCGCTTAAACTACTGGAGGCCAAATTAATGGCAAAAGAACGCCCGCCACTAGAGGAGATGACCTTACGCCAACTACGCAAAGTTGCTAGCGAATATAGTATTTCTCGCTATAGCCGAATGCGTAAATCTCAACTGCTGTCATCAATACAAGAAGTACAGCGCAACAGAAATTTGCTTAGTCCATCTCGTTCATTGGAGGCACAAGAAACCGTGGAAGCTGCAAAGTTTGAATTAGGTCAGGAAGATCGTACTGGTGGATCTCTAGCTGATGTTGATGAAGGACTCGCAGATTTGCCTTCTGGCTATGGTGATAGCCGGATTGTACTCTTACCGCGCGATCCTCAGTGGGCTTACACTTACTGGGATGTTCCCAATGAACACAAAGAGGAACTGCGCCGACAAGGAGGACAACAACTCGCACTACGGATTTATGATGTCACCGACATCGATATCGAATATCAAAGCCCCCACAGCATTCAAGAATATCCTGCTGATGAACTAGCTAGAGAATGGTATATACCAGTTCCAGTTAGCGATCGCGATTATGTGATCGATATCGGCTATCGTGCTGCTGATGGTCGCTGGTTAGTGCTAGCTCGTTCTACGAGAGTACACATTCCTCCCGTTTATCCTTCTGACTGGATAGAAGATGTCTTCATCACCGTCAACTTTGAAGAAGATTTACGTGGTAAGACTCAATACGAACTAGTTCCCCCTGCCAAGAAAGTTGCAGCTACCGCCAATGGTAATGCTGTCGTGAATGGCAACGGCAACCCCATCTACGACCAAATCTTTGGTTTAGCCGAACCTGCCGAAGCCCTACGGGTGGCTGGTTCTATCTTTGGTTCCCAGCACCAAGTACCAGGTGGAGTGCAATCCCTTAGCTCCTACGTTTTCCCATCTGGTGTAGGTCTGTGGGCAGCTCCCACCGTGTCTGGTTTAACCGCTTCCGGTGCAGGAATGTCAGGTGTTGGCTTCTCGGCTTCTGCCGTACCAATGCGTCCGCGCCAGTTCTGGTTAATTGCCGATGCTGAATTGATAGTCTACGGTGCAACCGAACCCGATGCTACCGTAACCATTGGCGGCCGTCCAATTAAGCTAAATCCAGATGGAACATTCCGCTTCCAGATGTCCTTCCAGGATGGTTTAATTGACTATCCGATTTTGGCTGTAGCTGCTGATGGTGAGCAAACCCGGTCAATTCAGATGAAATTTAATCGTGAGACACCATCTCGGAATACTAACACCAAAGAAGAAGCTGTTTTAGAATGGTTCCCTTAAGTTTTGGCTGTTAGATTAACTCCAGACTGAAATTTTAAATTATTCCCCGCTATAGTAATTCTGTAGCGGTTTTTTGCATTATTATGTATACAAAAAAATTATTTTTGGTATTTAGCTTGATCATTGCAGCGAGCTTACTATCAGGTTGTCAAGAGCTTGAAGCAAATTCAGCCCCAAAAGTATCTAAAACTTGCCCTGGCAAAGATGCTAAGTTCAGTATTGATTTTTTTAAAACCAATAATCAAGGTAAAAAAAGTCAAAGAGGTATTAACAATGTAATTATATTTAATCCCAAATCAGCAGAATTAGATTTCAAAGTTAATGTTGGTCTATCTCACAAACTCTACGCCAAAGATGCGAAGGGAAAACTGCGTAAAGAATATGTACCAAAACAGTTTCGTGAACTCATTGGTGATGAGAATGCCAAATTAAACGGACAACTACCCATTGCCGCAATTAATGCCGACTATATAGATACTGATGATAAACCACAAGGCTTAAACGTTTCTCGTGGCGTAGAATATTCAGGAGCATTTAAAAATAAACGTTCTTCCTTTGGAATATCAGGAGGTAGACCCCAACAGCGACAGGCTACTATCCAAGCTGGCAGAAGAAAAAGCGATATTCTCAATTACAATTTAGTGGGTGGCAATGGTAGATTCTATCGTCAGGGTAAATTTAAAGATATTTGCCAAGATTTGGGAGAATTTGCCTGTAAAAATGCAACTAATCGCTCTCTGGCGGCTATTACTAATCAAGGCTATGTAATCTTATTAGTTAATGACTTGAAAGGTAATTCAGAGATTGAATTATCTCAAGTTAATCAAGAGTTATTCCCAGATACGTTTGATAATGTCCTAGAAGGTATTGCTAGCGATAACTGTTTAGGTAAGATTCAAGAAGGGATTTTATTTGATGGGGGTATGTCTCCAGGATTGTATTATAACCAGAAAGTTTATGTAGAAAACTTTGGGCCGATTGGTTCAGTTTTTTTGATTTACAAAAAATAAAATAGTTATGATTACTACAGTGATTGTAATTTATTTGCAAGCTCTGACTACGGTGTACACACAATTTTAGAATCCTGAATTTTTAACTTTTTGTGAATTCTCAAGTTTGTTTGGATTCACCCAACGATTGACAAATTCGTTGTTGTGTTTGTACACCTTAATTTGCACTTGCTTGGAACTTACCTTAACTACTTCGGCAGGAATTCTTTGGACATCGCTAGAATCCGCGCGAGGCTTGTAAAGCCAAATAACTTTTTGTCCTACTTCAAAGTAGTTAGGATTGCTAGTTAAAGAAGACGTACTTTCTGCCCAAGAGGGGAAAGCAATTGCTAAGTTGATTAAAAGTACTAAGACCACTAGAGTTATTTGGAAAATTTTCATGATCATTGCACTTGTCTTTGGTCTGGTGGGCCAATCAATCTGCTGCTCTAACATTTAGCTATTGTCCTCCTTTGTTTTTTCAAAGTTGAAAGGTAGATACACTAAAACTTCTTTGGGAAATTTAGCAGAATTCATGTTGCACCTCTTTTTTACCTAATACCAATTTAATGTGAAGTTGCACATATCTCGATCCCCCTAAATCCCCCTTA
>NZ_JBDNJQ010000311.1:0-3313 GCF_051172895.1 Nostoc sp. CALU 1950
ACATTAGATTCCTCTCAGCCCTTATGTCAAGCCTAATTGAGATGCTCTTACCCTGGTCACTAAGCGAAACTCAGTTTTCGTTTCTAAATCACAAAAATTAATCACTCTATAAGCTTGAGCATCATCAGATGCACCAACTTTAACCAACCCAGTTGATTCCTCAAATTCTAGTTTCCAATTATTTTTTATCCGCAAGACAAAATATTTGTTTTCTTGTACTAATTCTTGAATGAATTTTAGTCCAGCAAATCCTCTATCCATTACTCCAACAGCATTTATTGGTAAACTAGACATCATTTTAGAACCAAATTTATAATCATGGTCATGCCCAAAATTGATGAAGTTATCTGATGGACTTCCAGTAGCTAGATTTAGGGAACTAAAAAGTTTTACTTGATGGTGTCCTAGTATCCATAACAACTTACTGGTGAGAGTGATAATTGTTGAATCAATTGGACAAATCGCATATTTTTCGTGTAACTTTTTTTGAACTTTCTTCTGTACTAATTCATTTAGTTTTTGGTAAATTTCTTGAAATGGTTTTTGGCTTCGATGTAAATTTGCTTTAGAGAAAGTAGAAATATCTACCTCAAATCCTGTGTTGTTTAGTCTCTTAAACAAATCTCGCATACTTGTTAAGCTGTTATCCATAGCATAAGATAGCTTTTCCCTCAAAGAACAGACGACTGTTCAATACTGGATAATCGTTTTTTGGCAGTCCTCTCAAGATATCTTTGACAATCCTGGGAAATGAATTTATAATCACTATCAAATAGATATACTTTAATCTTCCGCCCAAAATTTAACATATTTTGGGCTATTTTTATCGGATTTTTCTTAACATTCAACACTTTTGATATCTACAGTATTTTAATATTATTTTAGACTTGCTATTTATCGTCAGTAGCCAAGTTAAATAACAGGAGATTTCTATGCCTGAAGCTATTGAAATTTATGACGATCGCCTCCTTGCTATTGTACGCCCTGATGCTTTACTCCAGGAGCTAGCCAACGGTGCAGTCCATAGCGAGGGGCCTGTTTACTTCCATGAAGATGACAGTGTTGTGTGGAGCGATGCTCACGGCAATCGCCTGTTGCGGTGGAGTCCCACTGACAATGTGACTGTCCTACGAGATCCATCTGATTACCAAAGCGGTAATTACCGCGACTTGGAAGGTCGTCTAGTTGCGTGTTCATCTGGTTTGCGTGCTATCATCCGACGCGAAGACAACGGTGAATGGAAGGTTTTAGTCGATCGCTACAACAACAAACGCCTGAACAGCCCAAATGATTTAGTAGTCAAAAGTGACGGCACGATTTGGTTCACCGATCCGCCTTATGGGATCACCGAGCCAAACCAAGGTTACGGCGGCGAACAGGAACAACCCGGAAGTTACGTCTATCGCTTTGACCCGGCAACAGGTGAGATTTATCCTGTAGTAACAGACATGGTGCGCCCGAATGGGTTGGCTTTCAGTCCAGACGAAAGCCTTTTGTATGTTTCAGATACCGCTGCGTTTAATATTGCTGGGGGGCCTCACCATATTCGTGTCTATGAGGTTGTGGACAATCGCTATGTAAAGAATGGGCGTGTATTTGCAGTCATTGAACCAGGACAACCGGATGGACTGCGGGTTGACGAACATAGCAATGTTTTTACTAGTTCTCAAGACAGTGTGCAGATATACGCCCCCGACGGAACTCGCTTAGGAAAAATTTTTGTACCGGAGACATCAGCTAACCTGACTTTTGGTGCTAAGGAAAGCGATCGCCTATTTATCACAGCAGGTCATTCGTTATAAGCTAATCGGCATTCAAGTTACAACATAGCTACTATTCCCTTTGTTTTTTATCTTTCGATGCCACTTAATGACTAACTCACCCTGATTCAATAGCTTATCTAATAAAGACTTCAACTCATCTACTGATTGGAATAGACGATGAGCAATGTATTCTTTACATGAATACCAGACTAATTCGATGATATTGTAGTCAGGACTATATGCAGGTAAAAATTCTAGTACAAAGTTAGGGAGTTCTTGGAAAATTTTAGCGAGAATATCTTTACGTTTATGAAAACTAGCATTATCTAAAATTAAAATTATCTTAGGGCCACATCCCTGAAAATTTTCAGTGCTGTTCCCCTGACTGATCCACTCTTCTCTAATTAATTTATTTAGTTGCTGCAATTGTTCATAAAAGATATCTCCCTCACCTTTTTTAATAAAAAAACATACCCGTTTCCGATCTCCTTCCCGAATTCCTCCCATGACATTGACCCGTCCACGTCGCCGTTGTCCTGTAAGATTTTTGCGCCGTCCTCGTTTACCCCAATTTTTACGACGAATTACACGTAAACTGAAACCACTCTCGTCCCAAAACCATACCTGCATACGCTCTGGGTGAACTCTAGCTATTGCTAAATATTGGGCAAGTTTTTCTTGAACCTCTGCTCTAATTAGGGGATTTTGTTTAGATTCTAAATCATACTTAGCCCAAATGTAACTATACTTTTTTCGCTTTAATATCCTCCTAACTTGAGAACTACTTAAATCAATTCTGGTTTGTTCTGTTAAATATGTTGCTAATCTCTCTGCCGTCCATCGACCAAATTCATAACCCAAATCTGATGGTTCTTGGTCAACTGTTTTTAATAGTAGTTCAATATATTCAGGTGTGGCTTTTCGATTATGCTCGTACTCTCGTTTATTATGCAAAGTTTCTAGGTTATCTGGATCTCCATGCATACACCAATATGCAACAGTTCTGGGGGAACAACCTAGAAATCTAGAAATTTCTTGTTGTGTCCTACCATCGTTTTGGAGCAGAATAATTAAAATTCTTTCCCTGACGTGCGGTAGTTTGCTCTCCTTAAGAGCTTGCTGCAACTGAGTAACTTGTTCCGAAGTTAAAAAGTTTTTGGCTGGTGGTGGCATAGTTATTATCAATCGGTTCTGCATTTATATTATGCAGCTTAAATGCCGATTAGCTTACCGTCACCGTATCTGCATTGTTAACAACGTGAGCATTGGTGAGAATCCGCCCATTGGGATCGATGATAAAACCAGAGCCTACACCGCGCACTACTCGTTCTTGAGGCTGTGTTGGTACAGTATCACCAAAAAAGCGCCGAAAGAATGGGTCATTTAATGTATCAGGTAACTGTGGTACTGCGCTTCTGATAGTTCGGGAAGTATTAATTTGGACTACAGCTGGTTCTACTTTTTCGACAACTTCAACTACAAAATTATTATCCTCATACCAATTCTCTAAGAAGCTGCACAGAATAAAGCTTCATGAAATAGAGCTTCGA
>NZ_JBDNJQ010000312.1:0-3220 GCF_051172895.1 Nostoc sp. CALU 1950
CATTAGATTCCTCTCAGCCCTTATGTCAAGCCTAATTGAGATGCTCTTACCCTGTGCTGCTAATGCCGTGATTGATGACCTCTACAAATATCTTGTCAACACACCTTAAACTTATTTCCTAACACCCGATCACCCGCCCCTATGTCTATTCTTACTTCAAACAGTACACAGTCATCCTGGGAGCAAATCTCGACTGCGATCGCTTTTATATCAACTACCTTAATTGAGCCGTGCTACATCCTTGAAAACAAGTTTTACCAGCACTGAAAGATTGTCTTATTACTTGTGCTTATAAATAATTTTAAAGCCTTAAAAGCCAAATTAAATGCTCAAGGCTATCGACTCACTTCTCAACGTCGAATGATTTTTGAAATTTTTAAAACTCTCCCAACAGGTAAACATTTGAGTGCCGAGTCACTACACTTATTGATGTTAGAACGTAGGTAAGCAATGAGTTTGTCTACGGTTTATCGTATCCTGAAAATCATGAATAAGATGGGGATTCTCCGAGAAGTAGAATTGGCATAAGCACAAAAACATTACGAACTCAACACCATCTCTACCCATCACCATGTTGTGTGCGTTCAATGTCATCAGATTATTGAGTTTGAGAATAACTCTATTCTTCAAGAAGGCTTAAAACAAGTAGAAACAATGGAATTGCAACTGATTGATTGTAAATTCACACTGCAAACTATTTGTCCAGAAGCTCTACACATGGGATGACCGACAATATCTAG
The DNA here is from genome assembly GCF_051172895.1 of Nostoc sp. CALU 1950. Taxonomy (NCBI): domain Bacteria; kingdom Bacillati; phylum Cyanobacteriota; class Cyanophyceae; order Nostocales; family Nostocaceae; genus Nostoc; species Nostoc sp. CALU 1950. Next base: position 741 of record NZ_JBDNJQ010000312.1, read on the forward strand.
TAATTGGGTATGTCCTCGATTCATCGCGTCTTGAAAACACACAATTTTGTACAATTAGCCCTTAACCCAAGCGTCATGGGCTATAAAGGACACAAGCAATATGGAGATTTTCGCAGAGTAAAGCAGAGAATTAATGATTACTCTGGGTTATGGCGTTAACAAACAGTACAAGCCCTGTACGCTGGAAATTCTACCCTATCTAGTGCCAGAGTTAAGCTAGTACGCGTCTAAGTTGTACATTTTTTCGTTAAAACTGTCATTTGTCATTGATTATTTACAAAGGACAACTGATAAATGACTAATGACAAAAGACGAATTTCACGGATAAATAAGCAATTAAAGTGCGTAACAGCCTAGCAATAATTGCAGTTTGCTCCAGAAGTTTAGTATGACAAAGGCATTCCCAAGCATAGCAAGGCGCTTGAAAAGTACAGGAATCAAGTTGTTGAAGATGGGAACCTTCCTAATAACCCGTTTTATTGCAAGCTGGAAACGCTACTTCCTAGGTGACACTGTTGATGTCCGCCCCTCCCCCTCTCCCTCTCCTTCATCTGATGTCCGTCCCTCCTTAGGGGGGCCAGTCCTAAGCTTAGGTGGAGGAGGCCCTGATGTCGATGATGCTATCCAGTGGATAATTAACCAAGTTCGGGGAAGTAGCAACTCCAGTACTAAAGTTAATGTTGTAGTTCTCCGCACTAATGGTAATCACGATTACAATCGGCTAATTTCTGCTATGAAGGGTGTAAATTCTGTGGAAACTCTTCTGATTCGCAACAGACAAGAGGCAAACAAAGCCGAGATTTATGAAAAAGTCAGAAACGCTGATGTGGTTTTCTTTGCTGGCGGCGACCAATGTCAATACATCCGCAACTGGAAGGATACTAAGCTTGAGGCTGCTGTTAAGTCAGTTTACCTGAAGGGAGGTGGTGTTGGTGGCACCAGTGCGGGTGCGATGATCCAAAGTGATTGTGTCTATGATGCTTGCGCTTCTTCTGAAAAAGGCATTGAAACTAGAGACGCACTCGAAGATCCTTACCGAGATATCACCTTTACTTACAATTTTTTCAATTGGAGTAATTTAAAGGGAACTATCGTAGATACGCACTTCGACAGGCGAGAAAGAATGGGTCGAATTATGGCTTTCATTGCCCGTCAAATTAAGGATGGTGTATCTAGCAGTGTTTTAGGCATAGCAGTTAGTGAAAGTACATCGGTTCTTGTAGATAAAAACGGTTTGGTGAAAGTTATGGGTAGGGGTGCAGCGTATTTTGTACTTGGCAATCATCAACCGGAAGTCTGTGAACCCCGAACGCCTTTAACCTTTTCCAATTACAAAATTTGGAAAGTTCGCAGTGGCGACACCTTTAACTTGAGAAACAGACCAACCTCTGGGTATTATCTCAGGAGTGTCAAAAGGGGACGGATTGATTCAAATCCTTATTGAAGTTGGGAATTGGGTATGAGGCATGGGGCATAGGGCATAAAGAGTAAGATATGAACTTTTATCTTCAGAGGCTCAACGTTTAAGTTTTAACTCTCCCTTTTCCTACCCAATGCCCAATTCCTCTCTACTTTTTACCAGGGAACCACACCATTTTCATCAAAAAACCCTCCGCTAGAACCATCATCAGGTAAAGTAGCAAGTCTCACTGCTGCGATCGCTCCTTGCTCAACAGTGCGATACCCTTGGTATTGATTAATGTCTGTTGCTGTGAAACCAGGGTCAGCAGCATTGACTTTAATCGGGGTATCTTTTAGTTCAGCAGCCAATAAAACTGTGATCGCATTCACTGCTATCTTTGATGAGTTATAAGCAAGAAGCTTAAAATCAACGAACTCATAATTAGGATCAGAGTTTTGAGTCAGAGAACCTAAACCACTTGATAAATTCACTATTCGCCCTGCTGTTGACTTTTTTAAAAGTGGCAGCAGGGCTTTTGTAACTGCAAACACTCCAAATACATTGGTTTCATAAGTTTGTCGCAGTGTTTCAATATCAACTTGACTAGGTGGAAGGCGATCGCTATCAAGCAATATCCCAGCATTGTTTACAAGGATGTCAAGTTTTCCGAATTCGCTCTCGATTTGTTTACTCACGGAATCAATTGTTTTTTGGTCGATGACATCAAGTTGAACTGATCGAGCATCGATCTGATTTAAACGAAGTTTATTCGCCGCTTCTTCACCACGTCCGATATCTCTTGAACCAACAAGAACAGTGGCACCTCTAGAACCTAATTGGCGTGTAATCTCATACCCAATACCTTTGTTTGCACCTGTAATCAGAGCAACTTTGCCTTTTAAATCTTCTGACATACTTGTTTCTATATTTTAATGAACACTGACAACTGTTACTATCCTCGAGTAAATCTAGTGATAAACACAAGATTCAGGATTTAATGAGAAGGAGTCAGGAGTCATATAATAGACATCTCCAAAATAGTAACATTCTGTGGTAAAAGAACATCAAAGAGCTTTTT
>NZ_JBDNJQ010000313.1:0-3218 GCF_051172895.1 Nostoc sp. CALU 1950
GACGGCGATTTATCGCGTCTTGAAAACCCACAATTTTGTACTATTAGCCCTTAACTAAACCGTATTGGGTTAACAGGCATCCGGCTTTGGCAGACTCGAACCGTCTTCGCCAGAAGCAGCGATCGCAGATAAGTTAGCTTTATCACTGGCATCAGTCTTTTTTTGTCAAGTCTCATTGACAATTTGTAACAAACTTGTTATATTTGTTTACATAAGATAACAAAACAAAGAAAAAAAACCATGTATACCACCACTAACGAAGACGGCATTCTCAACAACTATGCAGCAGAACCAAAGATGTACTACGCTGAGTACCCAGCAATTTGGGAACAACGTAAATACGTTTTACAGGGCCTTTTTGCAACCTTAATCGTCACCGCTTTAGTTTTGGTTGGTTTGAGTGTTAGCTAAGATTTTTTGATTTCAGTATCGCTGTATCTCATTGTCATTCATACTTCTCTCTGTAACCCCGGTTAGTTTCGCCGGGGTTTTTTGTGTTTTGCGTATCCCAAACGGCAGTGGTATGCTGATAAGTCAGTTTTATATTTACCATCAGTATTTTTTTGTCAAGTCCTATTGACGATTTGTAACAAAACCGTTATATTTAGTTACATAAGATAACAAAACAAAGAAAAGAAAAAACTATGTACACCACCACTAACGAAGAAGGCATTCTCAACAACTACGCAGCGGAACCCAAGATGTACTACGCTGAGTACCCAGCAATTTGGGAACAACGTAAATACGTTTTACAGGGTCTTTTTGCAACTTTAATTGTCACCACTTTAGTTTTGGTTAGTTTTACCGTTAGCTAAGATTTTTGATTTCGGTATCGCTGTATCTCATCGTCATTCTCACTTCTCGACTTTACCTCGGCTGATTTAGCCGAGGTTTTTTGTGTTTTATACATCGCAAAAGGCGAGTGGGATATTGCGTTGTCAAATAACAGCGTTGGCGTAGCCTGCCGCAGGCATCGCCTGACAACAAGCGGTCAGCCATAAAATAAAGACAAATCAATAAAAGGGGGTGTTTATGGCAACCCAACTCGGTGAACCTAAATTTTCAACAGAACTGGTAATATCTTGGGAAGCATTGCCCGCAGATTTTCACCTAGAGGATGAACCAGTGGAAAATACAGATCAGCCACTATTGGCTGGTGCTTTGCGCGAAAGCCTTGAGATAAGTGGTTTCATCCAACCGCAGATGTTGATAGCCTCAAATTTTGGACTTTGTGCAACGATAAACGGGCAATTTGTTGCCAAAGCACCCGACTGGCTTTATGTGCCATCGGTAAATCAGATTTTAGGAGAACGCAAAAGCTATACACCCAATTTAGATGGAGATATTCCGGCAATTGTGATGGAATTTCTATCTGACACAGAGGGTGGAGAATACTCTTTTAAGCGAACCTATCCACCAGGAAAATGGTTTTTTTACGAGCAGATTCTTCAAGTTCCAATTTACGTAATTTTTGACCCAAATGGTGGTTTGTTAGAATTTTACCAACTCGAAAACAGGCGCTACGAGTTACAGCAACCTGATGAAAATGGTCGTCATTGGATTGATTCAATGGGTTTATTTCTGGGAACTTGGCAAGGAACAAAAGAAGCCAGAACGGGTTACTGGTTGCGCTGGTGGGATGAGGCAGGTAATTTGTTACTTTGGGCAGTGGAACAAATTGAACAGGAACGCCAGGAAAAAGAACGGCTAATTGCCTATTTACAATCTCAAGGTATTGATCCAAATAATTTGCCTTAGCATATATGCATAGGTAGCCAGCCCCAGCATGAAACGAACTCTTCGCACCTAGCCCGCATTTCTCACAAGCTTCAGGCGTTTGATGGAGCAGAGGGGCGGAGGGGCAGAGGGGCAGAGGGGATTGAACTTGGCACATTGAACTCTCCCCTGCTCCCTTGCTCCCCTGCTCCCCTGCTCCCCTGCACAAGCGCAGGCTTTGAGAGGTGTGGTGAGAAATCCGGGCTAGGCGGTGATGAGCGAGTGATTTAGAAAACCTGATTACCCGTAGTAGCTACAACCGTTACGCTGATGAAGGGTTCAGGCGTCATACAGAAATTCAAGCACGGGTGAAAAAGCTCCTGGCAGAGAAAAAAGCTAGAGAGGAAAAAAATAGCGTTTTTGCTGAATCAAAAGCCAGAATTATTCGTCACTTAAACTATCAATTCCCTACTTACTTCTACTGGAGGATGATTTATGTCATCACAACTGATTCGGTTGATTTCTTTGGGCAGTATTGGCTTATCTTTGTGTCTGGGAAATTCGGCAGCAATGGCGCAATATGATTCTACTGGCGATGGTGTAGTAGTACCAACAATACCATCAGGTGGTACATCAGCACCCGTACCAATCGACACATCGACAGGCATACCACCTTCACCCTCAGCTGACGGTACAACTCGGTTTAGCTGTCAGACTTACAATGGACAGTATACTGTCATGTATCAGCCACAAAGTCAACCAGGACAATTCTTTCCTTGGGCAGCGCCTGCGGCTTTGGGTGGTGGTTGGGACGCACAAAAGCGTTGTGCAGCGATCGCTAGTCGCTTAGAACTTTATCGCCCAGATGGCTTACAAGAACTCCAGACATCCGTAGAAAATAACGAAAATACTGTCTGCGTCACAACTGAAACGAACCCAAACTGTAGAATTGTGCTGACAGTCCCCCGTGGTAAAGATCCTGTTTTTATCCGCAATAGCATTTTTCAAAACTTGACTACTGCTGATAGTGGACAGCAAACCATAGCTGTCAACACTTATGGCAATCGCAATAGTGGAAGCAACGAAATATATAATTTAGGACGCACACTTCTGGGTAGTGGCAATAATCGGGTTAGTTCATCTAGAAGTGGGATTAATTTGAAACCTTTCCTCGATCGCCAAGATGGTGGTACTGGAAATAATTTGCGGAGTGGAGTAGCAATTCGTCGTCAGTCTCAACCTAACGGTGCTCGTCTAGCCCCTGGTAAGTTCCGGTAAGCAAGAGTGGCTTTTAATACAAAATGACTTTCAAATAAAAAATATCCAACTACTTATTGTGGGGCGGGCATCTTGTCCGCCTTTTTTATGCAATACGCTTGGGTTAAGGGCGAATGGCACTAAGAAAAGGGAAAATCGTTGAGGCAGCGTAAGGATTGCAGAGGAGCAAAGGAGCAGGGGAGAAACAAGAAGTTTTAGGTATTGCGTTCGGATATTTAGAAATT
>NZ_JBDNJQ010000314.1:0-3208 GCF_051172895.1 Nostoc sp. CALU 1950
GTGTTGAGGTACTTCAAAGTTGTGTTGAGGTACTTCAAAGTTGTGTTGAGGTACTCCAAAGTCGTGTTGAGGTACTTCAAACTTTGTCGCACTGCGATCAAGATTATCTCTAGCTAGTTCCCAGTTTTCCATTAATTCACTTTGATGTATTTGATTCCTGAAAAAATCTAAGATATAAGGGTGCGTTAAGTGTAAGCCGTAACACACCAAAAGCTTTGGTAGTTGGAAAAATCTCACAAAATGGTCGTGTAGGCAGACTGAGTTACAACGGACAAAATTTTTGTACTCCTCTTTTGTTCCCCAATGGTATCTTTAATGCATTCGGCTATAACCCAAAGATGCTGTGCAAGTAAAGATTTAAACGAATTCAGAGGTTAGTTCATGGATTTTCTCTCGGATACCGTTGCCCTATCGCGGATGCAGTTTGCACTGACGGCGATCTTTCACATGCTATGGCCTGTTCTCACCACTGGGATGGGGATTTATCTTGTCATTGTCGAAGGAATGTGGCTCAAAACACGCAATCCCGATTACTACCACCATGCTCGTTTCTGGGCAAAGTTATATGTGTTGAACTTCGGTATTGGTGTAGCATCCGGTTTGCCGATGGAGTTTCAATTTGGCACGAACTGGGCACCGTTTTCTGAAGCAGTAGGTGACTTTTTTGGCAGCATTTTAGGCTTTGAGGCTTCGATGGCATTCATGTTAGAAGCCGGATTTTTGGGGATTATGTTGTTTGGCTGGGAACGAGTAAATCCAGTTATTCATTATTTTGCCACGATTATGGTTGCCTTTGGCGCAAACCTATCTACCTTCTGGATTTTAGCGGCCAACTCTTGGTTACAGACTCCGGCTGGCGGAGAAATGGTGAATGGGAAGTTTGTTGTCGATGATTACTTTCAGGCAATTTTAAATCCTTTCATGCTCAACAGTGTCTCGCACATGTTTTTGGCGACGCTGGAAACTTCGCTGTTTGTGATTGGGGGAATTAGCGCCTGGTATATTCTCAACAAGCGTCATGAAGCTTTCTTTGCGCGATCGCTTAAAATTGTCTTGGCAACTGCGATCGCAGTCACCCCATTACAAATCTATGTCGGACACCTCAGCGCCGAGCAAGTAGCAGATTATCAGCCCACCAAACTCGCCGCAATGGAGGCCAAGTGGGAAACTAGTCCAGCCGGACAGCCCGCGCCTTGGAGTGTGGTGGCATTACCTAATAATCAGACTGAGCAAAATGATTGGGAAATCTCAATTCCCAACGGCTTAGGCTACATTTTGGAATTTAAAAAGAACCTCTCTAAACCCGTTCTCGGACTGAAACATTGGCAGCCTGAAGATCGCCCCCGGATGGTGGGTTTGATTTATTATTCCTTCCGCATCATGAGCGGCATTGGCTTCTTCTTAGCTGGATTGATGGGACTGAGTGTGATTCAGTGGTTGCGGGGCAAACTCTCGCCAGAAGCGATCGCCGGGCAGAAATGGCTACTGCGAATCTGGATTTTGGCGGCTCCACTGGGCTACATCGCCGTCGAATCAGGCTGGATTGTGCGTTGTGTTGGGCGGCAACCTTGGGTACTTTATGGGCAAATTCGCACAGCAGACGGAGTTTCCCACCTACCTGCTAGTGAGGTGTTAACATCCCTGGTGCTTTTTGCTGGAATTTATACAGCCCTGTTTATTTGTGCTTTATTCTTTGGTAGTCGAATCATTCGTCAAGGCCCGAATCTGGAACTTCCGGTTCCAGGCGTTGACACCGAACCTGTCGCAGAAACTACTCCGGCTGAATTTGTTCCAGATCAACGTCCTGTTGAAGCAGAGCAATAGATGAAACAGAGGGAGAAAGGGGAAGGGGAAAGGGGGAAAAAGAACCTCATACTTCGACAAGCTCAGTAACTATACTTAAAAGCAGAGGTTTCAAGCATGGACACTGCTAAGTTATCGCACGATGTGTCTGGTAAAGTCTTCTTTTTTGTTTCTCCATATTTAAAAATAGGGGCTTTATACTTTGTGGGGTCAAGCTTTTTTCTGCTTCCTTTACCCCTTCCCCTTTTCCCTTTCCCCGTTTTTGGTAAAACAATTTGGTAACTGTATGGAGAATCTGGAACACTTTTTAGCGCAGGTTTGGTTTGTCATTTTGGCTCTGTTTTTATTTCTCTACGTCATGTTAGACGGGTTTGATCTAGGCGTAGGCATCCTATCGCTAACCAGTTCCAATGACGACCGACGCGATATTTTAATGACGAGTTTGGGTAATGTTTGGGATGCAAATGAAACCTGGTTGGTGTTGATGGGGGGTGCGTTATTTGGGGCATTTCCTCTGGCTTATGGCACCATTTTAAATGCGCTCTACATTCCCATTTTTGGGATGATCTTTGGCTTGATTTTTCGGGCTGTGGCCTTTGAGTTTCGAGAGCATTCTACAAACAAAGTGTTTTGGAATGTGGCGTTTGGAGTCGGTAGTTTCATGGCGGCGCTATTTCAAGGATTTGCCTTGGGCACCATTTTAGAAGGCATTAAGGTGGATGAAGCGGGTCACTTTATCGGCAGTATGTGGGATTGGTTCGATTGGCGATCGCTCTTGGTTGCCTTGACATTAATCCAGGGTTATGTATTGATTGGCTCCACCTATCTCATCTTAAAAACTGAGGGAGAACTGCAAACGTCCCATTACCGCACAGCCAAACTCGCTGCTTGGACAACGCTCTTAGGTGCAATTTTTATCACGATTGCCACCCCTGTTGTATATGAAAATGCCAGAGCAAAGTTATTTCACCAGCCAGAAGTTTATCTATTTGCAATCATTCCAGTGTTAGGTGTGCTGCTGATTTGGTTATTAATTCAAAGCCTGAACCGCAAATCAGAAACTACTCCCCTTGTTTGGACAGTGCTGCTTTTTCTACTTACCTTTGTGGGGTTAGGATTAGTTGTTTTTCCCTATATCATCCCACCAGGTATCACTATTTATCAGGCAGCCGCAGCACCTAGCGCGTTAGTCTTCATGATTATCTTCATTGGATTTCTTATTCCTATTATGTTGTTCTACAACATCTACAATTACATTGTGTTTCGAGGGAAAGTGGCAGGCACACATTATGGAGAGTAGGTGACACAATAAAGATGCAATAAACCATCACAAAGACGCGGTAAACCATCACAAAGACGCGATAAATCGCCGTCTCTACAAAGGACTGATTATTGTAGAGACGGC
>NZ_JBDNJQ010000317.1:0-3148 GCF_051172895.1 Nostoc sp. CALU 1950
ATTCATCCAGTTCCGAGGTGGATGAACGGAGTTCTGAGGTGGATTCATCCAGTTCCGAGGTGGATGAACGGAGTTCTGAGGTGGATTCATCCAGTTCAAAGGTGGATGAACGGAGTTCTGTGGTGGATTCATCCAGTTCAAAGGTGGATGAACGAAGTTCTAACTCTCCCCTGCCCCCCTGCTCCCCTGCCCCCCTGCTCCCCTGCTCCTCCACTCCCCATTCATACAATCCCACACGCGGAATCGGCTGAGGTGGGGCAGGATTATATGCAGTTGACAAACAACTGTCGGAGATAAATTGCAGAGCATTAACGAAATTTTCCACGCCGCCTTCGCTAAAATACTGCCATATCTGATTAACAATACCCAAAGGCACAGTAGACAGGGAAATTAAATCAGGATCAAAAGCGTCGTCCCCTGGCATTACAATGAGGGTTCTACCATTACGTTGCACAATTTCCTGCACTACTTCTAAGCCATAACTCCAGTAGGAACGTCCTCCTAACAGGCGCAAAATAATTACTTGGGCAAGTTCCAAAACTTGCTCTCCATAAGTGTCTACACTTAATTGTTGCTGCAACTGCAACAGGTTGGCGACTCTTAATGCAGGAAAATTTGCAGGTAATTTCGGAACTGAAGCTGCCAAAGTTTGAATATCGGTATCAGCGGCCGTAATCAACACGAAAGGCGCTGGAGTTTGTTCTAAAAAAATTAAACCCTCTGACTGATTCCATCCACCCGATGTGCTACTTATACGATGCATAATCCTGTCTTACCGTTTTAAACTGTTGGTTAGTACATAATCAAAACAAACTTTTTTCCCTGAATTCAGCCCCCTCTTACCAAAATGATTGAAAATGCTTAGTTCTCCTGATTTGAGCTTTTCTCGAACCTTGCCTATTGTTGTATTTAATCAGCTTGGGGAGTTATTGGAACAGATGGCTCAAACGGTGGGAAGTGCCGCTCTAGTACTGACAGAAGCTGTTTTAGTGCGGGTTTGTATACCTGTGGAGTGGCAAAGACAAAGGTTTACGCTAGTAGTTTCTGAGCAGTTTAGTGCGCTCTTAGTAGGAAACTTTGAGGAGGAGCAGGGGAGCAGAGGGGCAGGGGAGCAGGGGAGCAGGGGAGCAGAGGGGCAGGAAATTTATTCAGCATTAAGCACTCCTAACTCCCCCCTCAGCACTCAGCACGGGCTAAACGCCCCGCTACCGCTAACAGCACTCAGCACTAAATTGACATTTAATTTAGAGGCGATCGCAACATTTGTCTACGAATTGAGAGATTTGTTTGAGTGCGATTCTTATACTCACCAAAATCTCGAACGGTATCAGCAAATTATTAGACCTAATGATGCCACGCTCCAAAGTCAATTTACGCTGTTGTTATTAGAATATCTCCTAACTCAGCCAAACCAAGAAATAATAGCACCTCCAAGCCCAATTGGGCCGGCAGTTTATATCTGTCAGCCAGTGGAAGATGCTTTAAAAAAACAGATTTCTCAAGAGCGACTATTAAATCAGGTAACAACGCAGATCCGCAAAAGCCTGGATTTGCCCGTCATTATGGCAACGGCAATTACACAGGTGCGTGAGTTTCTGGAATTAGACAGATTAGTAATTTATAAATTTGAAGGTTCCCAAATTAGTACTCAACCATACCAGTCTGACACTATTCCCCTCAATGAAACGGCACTGGCAATAGGCATGGAACTATCAGTTAGGGAACCTTCTGAAATCGATTTTTATATACACGAGAACAACAATAAGCACTCACCTTTTAATCAACCTCTACTAAAAGATTATCAAAAATATGGAGGTTATATTGTCTATGAAGCCCGTGCTACAGGTGCTATTACATCGGTGTTGAATTACACGGAAAAAAATTGCTTTGTCCGCACCTCTCAGTGTTGGGAGAAGTATCAGCAAGGTTTTACTTTAGCTGTGGATGATGTCGAAAAAACTTATGCTCTGGAAGAGTGTTTGTTAAATTTCTTAAGGGAATGCCAAGTTAGGGCTAAGTTCGCTGCACCGATTATCTTTGAAGACAAACTGTGGGGATTGCTGATTGCTCATCAGTGCGATGAACCTCACCAGTGGAATGATAGCGAAAAAAGCTTGCTGGTTGCGATCGCAGAACAATTAGCGATCGCCATTCACCAAACCGAGTTAATGCAAACTCTCACCCAAGAAAAACAAACTCTCGAACAACGAGTTATTGAGCGCACAAGGGCACTACGCGATGCCCTCCTCGCCGCCGAAGCTGCTAGCCGGATCAGAAGTGAGTTTCTCGCTACTATCAGTCATGAATTGCTCACGCCTTTAACTTATGTGATTGGGATGTCTTCGACGTTATTACGCTGGCCCTTGGGTGAATTGAGCCAACGACAACGGGGTTATCTGCAAACGATCCACGACAGTGGAGAACATTTATTAGGAATGATTAATGACATCCTCGATTTATCACAAATTGAGGCTGGTAAAACAGCTTTAAATATTTCAGAATTTTCTTTGGTGAATGTTGCCAAAAGTGCTATGGAGTCACTGCGAAAAAAAGCAACAAGCGAACAAATTAATCTTATACTTGATTTGCAAATCGATCCCAGGCGCGATCGCTTTACCGCCGATGCCGAACGAGTAGAACAAATTATCTGGAATCTGTTAACTAATGCCATTAAATTTACTCCTGAAAATGGCAGCGTCACCTTACGTCTTTGGGTGGAAGATGATACTGCTATTTTTCAAGTCGAAGATACCGGGATTGGTATTCCTGAAGAACAATTACCATTATTGTTTGAAAAATTTCAGCAACTAGATACACCCTATCGCCGCCGCTACGAAGGCACTGGACTTGGACTAGCTTTAACTAAACAACTCATAGAACTCCATCGCGGTCGAATTGAAGTAGAATCAACTGTCAGTATTGGCTCAATTTTTACTGTATGGATACCAACTCAGGCAATGAGAGTGATGAGTTAGGAGGCAGGAGGCAGGAGGCAGGAGGTCTTACCTCAGTTGGATATTCAGGACGGGTCTGAATAAAAGCCACCAAATTAAAAATTTGGTGGGATCTTAAACCCAATACAATTTAGATAAGACCAATTTTGTATGAAGCTGCATAGAATTAGATCCCCCCTAGCCCCCCTTAAAAA
>NZ_JBDNJQ010000031.1:0-59188 GCF_051172895.1 Nostoc sp. CALU 1950
GAGTTAGTGTAACTAGATATGTAAAGTTTTGTATTAGGATTCAACATTTCTGGTAATTAAGCTTCAATTATGAATTTAATCAGAAGGATATAAATGGGCAGTGGACTGAGCGATTGAAGTGAATAAAGCGGGATTCAATTAAATTAATAGGCAGTACAATTTGGAGTATCTAGAATTAACTAGATACCATTGGTACTTTTCGTTAATATAGCAAGAATGTAGATTTTCGCTTGATCATTTATTAACAAGTTAGGAACTTAGTAAAGCACATCTGCAATATTTACTTATAACGTATTCCAATACTTTTCTGTTAATGGGGAAAGGTTAAAGAGAAAGAGTTTGATTTTACCTTTATCTCTTACCCTTTAACCTTTAATTTGAGAACTCATTTGAGCCTTACCACCGACGAAATAAAAGTAGATTTGTGAACTATTTCACCTTTATTCATTCTCAATATCTAAAACATTGGTTTAATTAATGAAAACTTTTTCAGATAAAAGCCTTGCTGGATAAAGATTTTAGGCTCAGTATATTCTCACCATTCAAGTTGGATTCCTATACAAGCATTAGAATTTGATTGAATTGGAGGTGCTAAATTAACTGGTGATAATTGAGAGAGATATAGCAATCCGATTTGATTCCTGAACTTACTTGCTTAGGAAGGGAACAGGGAATAGAGTACAGGGTACAGAAAGAAGGGAATAGATGCGTACTGAGTTTTATTTAAAAATCAAATAGGAGTCTTATACCAGAATTTAGTGAAGGCGTGCTACGCCCCTAGTAAACGAGTGCAGCACGCCGGAAAAAGATGATATAATTACCTCTTATTGAGTTGCACAATAATGAGGAGTAAGAGACTATTTCTTTGGTTTGGCGACCATCCTTCTTCTGTCGCCACTTTGGTCAAAGATTAATTTCTAACCCTTGTTTTTTAGTATTTTCGCAACAAACAACAGTATAGAAATAGCAAATATCTAATCGTGACGATCTAATATATAGAGTCTAATCTATGATTACCACTCTGAAATTACTCTCGTCAAAGTAAAGTTGAAAACATTTGTCCAAATCTGCAATACTTTCTAATTTTAGCTATGACTCTTCCGGACTGATGCTTTTCACCCTTGGGAGGAAAAGTTAGGTCAAGGCAAGGCTTGAATGAGTTCCCGAATCACATCTATTGCTGGTCTGCCTGTCTGTTCACAATACTTTTCAAGGTTCTGAGCTTCATCTGATGTCAAGTTTAAAGTAATTCGCTTAAGCGCCCTTCTTTTACTGGAGGTTGCCAAACGAGGAAATTTAAGTGCAGCAGTTTTATTCATTGATTGATAGGCTAGATATATACAAACTTTCTTTATCAAGATTGCCAATTAATAACTGTCTTTACCAGTGAAAATCGAGATTTTAAGATTGAACTTAAGCTTTACACCCCAAATAGATTACTGAAATATTAAAGTATAAAATATACTAAGTTTTGCGTGATAGCTCTGCCATTACGTAAGTGCAAGAAGGTTGCGGCTAAAAAGATGATGTTAACAATGCTCTCACAGACCAGATTGTTTATTGAATAAGCGGTGTGGAATTACTGAGATGAGTAGATTGCCAAAGGTGGTTTTCATCTGTGAATATTTTGGTAATATACCTGCTTTAAATCCTTTGCAATATGAGATTATTCGTTTGTTATGGCTATCACCTCATATCTATAGCAACCTAGTAGATAATTCCTTTTAGTCAAAGGTGATTACACGAACAGTGAGTTAATACATGACTTTACAGAATTGGAGACGCAAGCGTGGCGTTGCACTTACTACCAAGGGTTTACAAAAAATTAAGGAAGCAAAGCATCAGTCAGAAGCAAAGGAAAATTTTGGAAACAGATACACTCTTGAAGACATGAGTGCACGCTCTGGTTTATATTCCGCTACTATCTCGAAAGTATTAAATCGAGAAGGTGGAGTTGACAAACAGACTATTGAAAAGCTTTTTTTAGCTTTTCACTTAAAAATAGATAAAAGTGACTATTCAAGCTCTAATACTCGTCTAAATTGGGGAGAAGCTATCTTTAACTCAGCTTTTTATGGACGTACAGAAGAAATTACTACCCTAGAGCAATGGATTCTCAATGAGCACTGCCAATTAGTCGCACTATTGGGAATAGGAGGTATTGGGAAAACGACACTGTCTGTAAAGCTTGCTCAAAAAATTCAGGACAACTTTGAGTATGTGATCTGGCGATCGCTACGAGAAGCTCCACCTGTTAAAATTATTCTAGGTAATCTAATCCAATTTTTATCTGACGAACAGGAAACAGAAGGTAACTTACCAGAAAGCTTTAGCGATCGGGTATCGCGACTACTCTATTATTTACAAAATTATCGCTGTTTAGTGATCCTTGATAATGCAGAATCAATTCTCCGTAGTGGTAGCCGCGCCGGACTTTATCGAGAAGGATATGAAGAATATGGTGAGCTTTTAAGACGGGTGGGAGAAGCAACTCACCAAAGCTGCTTAGTGCTCACCAGTCGTGAAAAACCTAAAGAAGTGGCATTACTGGAAGGACAAGCACTACCAGTTCGCTCATTACTACTGAGTGGTTTGAAGATGCTGGAAGGGCAAGAAATCTTGAAAATCAAAGGGTTATCAGCAGCACAGGATGAATGGAAAGTAATGATTGAGCGCTATGCAGGCAATCCTTTAGCCTTGAAGATAGTTGCTACGACCGTTCAAGATATCTTTGATGGTAATGTGACTGCTTTTTTGCAACAAGATACATCTGTTTTTGGAGACATTCGCGATATTTTAGAGCAGCAGTTTGAGCGCTTGTCAGATTTAGAAAAGGATATTATGTACTGGCTAGCGATTAATCGGGAGTCGATGACACTCTCAGAATTGCGAGATGATATTATATCACCAGTACCACAAGCGAAATTATTAGAGGCGATAGAATCGTTGGGGAGGCGATCGCTAATCGAGAAAGCTACCCCTACACTCATTGAGAAAACTGGATCACTTTTTACCCTCCAGCCTGTAGTTATGGAGTATGTAACTAGTAGCTTGATAGAATACGTCTGTGAAGAGATTGTCACTCAGAATATTTATTTATTCAGGTGTCATGCTCTGATCAAGGCGACGGGTAAAGACTATGTTAAAGATACTCAAGTTCGTCTCATCATCAAACCAGTTATAGATGGGTTACTTAATGTTTTAAGAAGTAAAAGAAACATTGAAAATCAATTAACTCAAATTCTAACAAAACTCCGAGAGACATCGCCCTTAGAACCAGGGTATACGGCTGGTAATATTCTGAATATGCTTTGTTATTTAGAAACAGATTTAAGTGGCTATGATTTTTCTCATATGACTGTGTGGCAAGGAGATATGCGGAGTATGAATTTGCACAATGCAAATTTTGCTCATGCTGATTTAGGTAAGTGTGTTTTTACTGAAACACTAGGAGGTATTCATTCAGTAGCATTTAGCCCAAATGGAAAATTAATAGCTACTGGGGATAGCTATGGTGAACTTCGCCTTTATCAGGTTGCAGATGGAAAGCAATTGCTTGTTTGCACTGGACACAGAGATTGGCTCTGGTCTGTTGCCTTCAGTCCTAATGGAAATATCCTTGCTAGTAGTGGTAAGGATCAAACAATCAAACTGTGGGACGTGAATACCGGGCAATGTCTGGCAAACTTACAGGGACATAGTGGTGGAATTTGGTCTGTTGCCTTTAGCCCTGAAGGCCACATTCTAGCCAGTGGAAGTGAAGACCAAACAGTAAAACTGTGGGATGCTAATACAGGTATTTGCCTCAACACTTTGCAGGGACATAATAGTCGAGTCTCATCAATTGTTTTTAGCCCAGATGGTCAAACTTTGGTTAGTAGCTGTCATGACCGAACATTGAAATTGTGGGCTATTAGCACTGGTGAATGCCTAAAGACTTTACAAGGGCATAACGGTGGTATTTGGTCAGTTAGCTTCAGCCCAGATAGTCAAACCTTGGCTAGTGGCAGCTATGACCAAACAGTTAAGTTGTGGGATATCAGCACTGGTGAATGCCTTAAAACTTTACAGGAGCACACTGACTGTGTGTATTCAGTTTTTTTCAGCCCAGATGGGAATACACTAGCAAGTAGTAGTGATGACAAAACAGTAAAGCTGTGGGATGTTACTACAGGTCTTTGTACAGCAACATTTTGGGGACATAGTAGCAGAGTATGGTCAGTTGTTTTTAATTCAAACAATCATATAGTTGCTAGCGGCAGTAGTGACCAAACGGTAAGGTTATGGGATGTCAGGACTGGTCAATGCCTTAAGACCTTGCAGGGTTACAGTAGTGGAATATGGTCAGTAACGTTCAGTGCTGATGGCAACATACTTGTGAGTGGGAGTGGCAATAAAATCGTTAAGCTGTGGGATACTAATACTGGTCAGTGCGTTAAGACTTTACGTGGGCATAGTCATAGAGTAACATCAGTAGCCCTGAGTTCAAATAATTCACTCCTTGCCAGTGGAAGTGAGGATCAAACAGCGAAACTGTGGGACGTTAATACTGGTCAATGTCTTAAAACTTTGCGAGGACATAGTAATTGGCTCACATCGGTTGCCTTTAGTCCAAACTGTCAGATAATTGCGAGTGGTAGTGATGACCATACAGTAAAACTGTGGGATGTGAACACTGGGCAATGCATTCAGACTTTGAAGGGGCATATTGATAAGGTATGGTCTGTTGCTTTCAATCTCAATGGTCAGACCCTGGCAAGTGGTAGTAGTGACCAAACGGTAAAGTTGTGGGATGTTAATACTGGTCAATGCATTCAGACCTTGACAGGACACGATGATTTAGTGTGGTCAATCACTTACAGTCCGAATGGTCGTATGCTAGCCAGTGCTAGCAGTGACCAAACAATAAAGCTATGGGATGCCAGTAGTGGGCAATGCATTCAGACCTTAAAAGGACATAGTAGTTCTGTATATTCAGCTACCTTTAGTCCTGATGGTTGTATACTTGCAAGTAGTAGTGAAGATAAAACGGTGAAGTTGTGGGATCTCAGCACTGGTCAATGCCTTAAAAGTTTGGAGGGACATACACAATTAGTTTGGTCTGTTGTCTTCAGTGCCAACGGTCAAACTTTAGCCAGTGGTAGTCAGGATGATACTATTAAAATCTGGGATATAAACATTGGTAAGTGCATCAAAACCTTGAGAAATGAAAGACCCTATGAAGGTGTAAATATCACAGGTGTTATAGGTATAACTCAGGCTCAGAGAGCTTCTTTGAAGGATTTAGGAGCACTTAACCTATAGAGAAAATTAAGCCCACAGTGTTGTCTTGCACCATACCTATAGCTTCTTACCTTTCATTAGTGAAACTTGACCTAATGCACCAAACAATAATACACCTAGTACAGTAGAAGATTCAGGAACAGATGCGGACTGTAGCGCTGAAAATGCTAATTCTCCAACTAGCTTATGAGTGGCGGTCGTTGGATGGATTTGATCCCAAAATAAAAACTGATCTGGAGTACAGGTGATTGACTGTGTGGGAAGATTTATGCGTATCACCGATAAGTCTCCAATACAAGAATTGGTCACATTTGTGAACCCAAATTCCTTTGGGTGGGCAATAACTCTATTGAATAGGGAATTAACATCAAGAGGAATAATATTTATATCGGGACTGAGTTGCTGCTTCAAAAAGCTCAGGTTGGCGGACAAGCTGGAGTTGTGTGTACTTGTAAAAGTGCTAAGTAAGCTGGAAATTTGACTACTGCCTTTTGTAACCGGAAATTTGCCCAAATCCGGCTGGTTAACCACCATAATATCTTTTGCGCCCACCGCAGCCAGTGATTTTACCACCACTAATAAATTTGTGACTACTTGGGTAGGTTCAGGAACGGCATTAAAAAAGTAATTGACATAATCATTAGTACCTGCCCATATGATGTAGAGGGAGTTTGGGTCGGCAGACCTATTGGCTGCCGTAAAGCTGTTAATCTGTTGTTGTAATCCTGGCAAACTACCTAATCCAATGTTTTCAAATCCAGTGGTTGCACCACCAAAGGCAAAGTTAGTTTTTGAATTGAAAGTTAATCCTAGATCAGATGCAAGATACTCCACCCAGACTGGACCGTTGGAAAAACGCCCATTAAAGTATGGTGGACTTGGGGGAATAACATTATTTGTCGCATTAAATACATTACTCGTATCGGAAAAGCTGTCTCCAAAGACATAAATCTTGTCATAATTCTTTGCCAAGACTTTGAGGGGAAGCATCAGAGATAAAATAAAAATTACTGCTGCTAGAATTTGTTTTTGCATCACCAGCTTTTACTTTTAAATATTATTGTCTTCAATCTATTTACATGGAGAATCTTAACAAGAAAGAAAGCTCCTGTTTTCACTACCTTTGATTGTTGAGTCGATTTCCTTGAGGGAATCAAGACCTAGCGCCACTTTGCCCCAGCGCATTACACTTGCAGAGGCAGCACCTGCTGCACCAAATCCATAGATCAGAACCAAGTTGTTTTCACTAATTTTGCCCAACTGTGCAGCATGGTACATATTAGCTACGGTGATTACTGGGCCAATGTTTGCATATTGTGGATAGAGGTTGATTGTGCGCTCTGCTTCAATGCCCAATACACGCGTACAGAAGCTTGCAAACCAAGCACTAGTTGTATGAAAAAGAAAAAAGTCAATTTGGTTAAGGGTTACATCAGCAGCAGCGACAGCACCCTGACAACAGGTACGGAGCAAATCCACGGATGTTTCGCGAAATAGCTTGTTTGCACTTTTGTCAATCTGCATACGAACCAGGAGATTGCCCCGCTCATCCTCTGTGATTTTAGAAAATAAAGTGTCACACAATATACTTGTATCGATTGTTTTGGTTCCGAGAACTCCTTGCTTAGGTTCAAGTGAGCCAACCACAAAAGCTCCTGCACCGTCGCTGATACACCACGACAGGGTGTCGTTTTCATCAAAAAAGCGAGAGTAAGTGCATGATATGACTACTAGCACGTTTTTGTACTCTCCCGATCGCACCAGAGCGCAGGCAGTTTGCAGTGCAACTGGAGTAACGCCGCACGCTGCATCAACATTCCAAGCAGCACCTTGCAAACCTAGTTTACGAGCAAGGAAGGCAGCATTGCCAAATCCGATTTGTTCAGGCCAGACTGAGGCAACAATCATGAGTTCAACTTCATTAGGAGAAAGATTTGCTGCTTTGAGGGCATCCCTTGCTGCCTGCTCTTCTAGGGTCAGCGACGACTCGTCTGTACCTAGAACTCGTCGCTCAACAGCACCGCGAAAAGGGTCTGAGAGGTAGGGCATCATCTCCAAGTCAAATTCGTTACTAGGAGCAGACCCAGCAAGGGAAAACAACTTTGCAAAACTTTTTTGTTCAGCCTGTGCAAACATCTCAGGATATTTTTCTATGTAATAGTCATTTGTGCGTCTGATACTTGGAAGACTCAAAGCAAGTGAGCGAATACCTACTGGAGAATAAACCATATATAATTCCCTCTTAATAATTTGTAGCGCCTTGTAAAATCAAACTCTGATTGCGACTCTCAGATGGTGGTATCTGGGTGGGGTCAATGATTACGTCAACCACAAATGGACCGTTTGCTGCGATCGCTTTTTCTAGTGCTGCCTGAACGTCAGACTCCCTTTCAACCCGAATCCCTTCTGCTCCCATCCCCTGAGCAATCTTGACGAAATCTGCCTGGGGAATCGTTGCATCCACCTGATTGAACCCTAGATACGCCATTCCCTGTTGGCATATGTTGTAGCGCCCATCATTGAGTACAATCCAGACGGCAGGAACTTGATATTTTACAGCCGTGTTTACCTCGCTGTTCATCAGCATGGCACCATCTCCGACAATGGCAACAGCCTTGCCATTCCGCGCCAAAGCAGCACCCACTACGCCTGTGACAAAATGCCCCATAGAACCAAATCCGTTGCTGATCCGATAACGATTTGGTGTGGTAAATCGCAGCAGGTGAATTACCCAAGCAAATGAGTTACCTGACTCTGCCATTACTACTGCATCGCTTCCATCAACAATTACTTGTTGAATCACATTCATGAGCAGTTCTGGTCGCACTCGACCGGCCGCGCGTGGCTTGATGACATCGCGTTCAAATCGAGGCAGCACTATTGTCCTGGAGCGACCAGTACTTTCTGTTAAGTTCTTCAGCAGGTTCTTCAGGAATATTTCCACGTCGGAATGGATAGCAAAAGTCTCAGTGGATGGATATGCAGTTCCCGGTATTTCCGGGTCGATGTCAACATGCAAAAAGCCCCGCGTGGGGATCATCGCAGGACTCCAGAATGAGGTAGGTTCGCCGAGGCGTGTTCCCAGCACTAGCACGCGTCTTGGGTGTTGCTCTTGCATATACTTGAAAACTGACTTATGTCCGCCAAAGCCAGTGACACCTACGAACTGAGGATGATTCTCAGGAAAAATACCTTTACCCCGTGGTGAACACATCACCGCAGCTCCTGTTCTCTCGGCAAGCTGGCGAATCTCTTTTGCAGCACCCCGTGCGCCGAAACCGACCCAGATAGCAAAGTGTCCCTCAGAAAGTAACCGGACACATTTGGCGATTGTTTCCTCACTTGCCGTTGCCACACTATGAGATACAGTTACTCGTGGCAATGATGTCTTTAATGAACTTGTCTGAATATTTGTAGGAATACTTATATGAGCTACGAATCCTCCTGGTTGCCCTAGTCCAAGAGCAAGCCTTCGAGACACCTCTGTGAGTTCATCGCTGGATTCGAGAGTGGTTGCATAATGGAATATTTGCCCGGAAGTAAAAATACCTGCGCTAGGCATAGTGTAAGTGCTAGTTTCTTGACAAGCCCAACGTCCCCGCTGTGGTGCTGAGGTTGAAGCTGACACAAGGATCACTTTAGCTCCCTCCCAACGGGCAGCTAACAATCCTGTCAAAGCGTTGGTGATCCCCGGCCCTGTGGTAGTGAATACCACAACCGGGCGATCGCTAGCAAAGTGCGCCTCAATGGCTGCAAAAGCTGCTCCGGCTTCATGCCGAAAGTGCAGCACCTGGATGGAACTTTGGTGTAACGCTGCCCATACTGGGGCGATCGCGCCTCCCGAAACACCAAAGGCATACTGCACTCCCATATCTCCCAGGATTTTTACTACTGCCTCTGCTACCGAAAAAGTCACGGTTGGCTTGCTATCAAATAGCTGTTTAGTTGAGTTTAATTTTTCAGTGGTATTCGCTTGTGTATCCTGAAATTTAACATCCATACAAACTATACTTAGGAATAATTTCCTCTGTGGGATAACATTATCCCACACTGAAAGTAGGCCAGTGTAAATATTCGTCGTTATAAATAAGGTAGCAACCAGCTATGCTGAAAGCAAGAAACTACAGGGTTTTAGCCTACTTTATCTTTGATTGAGATACCTTAATTTTATTGTGCCAATTTACCTGCTTATCTTCACACAGTTTGGTACTTTATTGTCTACATACTTCAACTCTGCTTTAATACCGAAGAAATGTTTATAGACTTTAAAAGTAGCAAATGTGGCGATGCCTGCGGCGGGCTGTGCCAATGCAAATGCGTTAACCCATATTTTGATTTATGAAAACTGAACACCATTGATCCAGTTCTGGAGTATAAAAGGTGATTGAATTAAATCAGTATAAGACTTTAACTTTCGATTGTTATGGAACCTTGATTGATTGGGAAAATGGTATTTTAGGGGTGCTAAAGCCACTTCTGCTGGTACATAACACTAATCTGGATGACGAAGAAATTATCAAAATTTTTGCGGAATTTGAAGCAGAACTGGAAACAGGAGAATATCTCAAATATCGAGAAGTTTTAAAGAGAGTAGTCCAGAAATTTGGTGAGCGATTTGGCTTTGAGCCAACTACTGACGAACTAAATTCACTGGCTGATTCGATTCAGCATTGGCTGCCTTTCCCCGATACAGTTGAGGCACTTAGAGCTTTAAGCCAAAAGTTTAAGTTGGTAATTATCTCAAATGTAGATGACGATCTCTTTGCTTTCTCGGCGAAGCACTTACAGGTAGAATTTGACCAGATAATCACAGCAGAACAGGCAAAAAGCTATAAACCCTCCTTAAACAACTTCAGACTGGCTATTCAAAGAATTAATTTGCCGCTAGAGCAGATATTACACGTTGCTGCTAGCGTATATCACGATATCGTTACAGCCAAATCTCTGGGACTATCAACAGTTTGGGTAAACCGTCGAGCAGACAAAAACAAAACTTCCACCACATATTCGCAAATAAGTCAACCTAACCTAGAAGTGCCTGATTTAAAGACTCTCGCTGCTATGAGTTCACCGAATCCCCAGTGAGTAATAAGTGCTAGATACTCAGTACTGTTTCGATGAGGATATGTTGTTACAAAACGAAACAGGAATTGCAACATAGATTGATTCTGCCTTAATCTGGAAAAACTACTACACCAGTTTGACGGCACTTTCGCCCTTCTTTTGAGAGCGACGCGCAAGGGACGGGTAACGCTCGTACCAACGCTCTGCTTCTGGTTCTCCAGGATCAGCGCCTTGCCGATAAACTTGTTCAATAAAACACTTTGATAGCCTAAAACGATGAAAGCATCTGCTAATTTCGACTTTGAAGACGAGAAATTTAATGCACCGCCTTCTCAAGTCATCCCTTGGTGTCAGATGATTAATCCTCGGTATGGCACAGATGGGATGCAATCCCACGGTTTGGCGATTAAGCTAGATAATGCTAATGCTGTCGGCTTTGTGCCAGATGATAATTGGCAGCAGGTAGAGCATGAATTTAGTTCTGGAGTCGAAACAGTCTTTATTAGCAATACTCCAAACTTGGTGTTAGTGCGTCGGGGGCCATTGTCTGTTAAAGACCGGGAAAGTGGTCTAAAACTGGGTACGCTCAAAGAGAATTATGATGCTTTTTTAGCCGACAAACTTAAATTTAAAACCTTTACTCGCTATCTAATTTTTATAGTGGGTGAGAATAAAAAGTTTTTACATGAATCACCACTACAACTAACTCTTAATGGTGCTGCCGGAGCGAGTTTCAGCAAAACCTACTGCGAATATCAACAAGGCAAAGTAGTTAGTGGATTCGTTGCTGAACTCGAAAAAGCTTATGCTGTCTACCGCAAGCAACCTTTGACACCAAAAGGCCCTTTGTTCCATGCCCACGGGATTTTTTGCCCGATAATTGAGTGTGAAGAAAGAGGTATTGAACCAAATACAGTTCTGGTAGCTTCAACTGTGGATTACAAACATCCCACCGTAGGAACTTTAACACAATACTTAATTGCTTCTGATTCTCTTGAGTCTGCAATGATTTGTAAGACTTTTGAAGAATACAAAGATTTTGGAAAGGAACCTGTAAAATCAGAAACGCCTAAATTGGCAATGGCAGGAGTTTCCAACTCTTACGTTTATGCTGATGAAGATGATTTTGCTTATCCGCCGTATTAGCTGGGGATTGGGGATTGGTGACTGGGGACTGGGGACTGGGGAAGAAGGAAGGGAGCAGGGAGCAAGGGAGAAAAATTTTCCCCTCTGCACCCTACACCCCGCCCTTCTGCTTCTTCTCCATACCCAATATCTATTTTTTGAGCAGTAAATAATATAGTGAACCATTACCGCCTGTGATACCAGCGCGATCGCCTGCTAGCTTACCAGAACCCATGAAATAATCCACCCGGCCTGGGCCTTTGATGGCGCTTCCTGTATCCTGGTCAAGTACATAGCGGCTGACAGTACGCCTCTCTAGTTTGCCACCAGTGGTGGGATAGGGAAACGAGTTGTAAATCAGCGCTAGCGCTCCCGGTGGCATGAGAGACTTATCTGTAGCAATGGAACGTTCTGCTGTTACTGGCACATGAATACTACCAGTAGCCGCTCTACCGCTTGTTTCTTGGAA
The DNA here is from genome assembly GCF_051172895.1 of Nostoc sp. CALU 1950. NCBI lineage: Bacteria > Bacillati > Cyanobacteriota > Cyanophyceae > Nostocales > Nostocaceae > Nostoc > Nostoc sp. CALU 1950. The sequence continues at coordinate 11,942 of NZ_JBDNJQ010000031.1, forward strand.
GAAAACAAATCGTTCCCAGCGTGGCAGATAATTGCTCAACTCTTGGGGCTTTCCTTTGAAATAACTAATTAGACGTGGCATTGTCAATCCTTCCAGGGGAAGTTTGCCATCTTTGGCTAGTTCTTTGCCGATACTAGTCCAGGGATAATCAGTTCCACCTGCATAGCCAATTGATGTTGTCTTGCCATTAGTTAATTTAATTTGGGCAGAGCCTTGGATATGTACCATGTATGCGTCTAGGCGATCGCGAAACCAAAGCATTTCTAAACCGCGTAACTGGCTCTTATTCCCTTGTAAACCATCCTTCCCTTCCAACTCAATTCGTTTTGGGTGGGGTTTCGGCCATTGGCTGAAATCAGGTGGTAGCCGATAGAGGGGATACTTATATGTTGCAGTCTTGACACGGCTAGCAGTGTAAATAGGTTCGTAGTAAGCAGTGAATTTAACAGTACCCTTACCATCGTTGCCTACGGACTGGTAGAAGACAAACTCACGGCGGACAGCGGCTTGTAATTGCGCTGCTGACTTAGAACTGACAACCAGTTGGCGAAAACGTACCAAACTCCGGCGGACGCGATCAAGGGTAATTCCCTGAACTGGATAATTTTGATATGCTGCGATCGCCCCACTCTTAGTTAGGTAAAGCAGACTGTTGTCAATAGAAGCTAACAGCGCTTTGCGATCGCCCTTTTGACCCCAAAGTTGCTCATCCCAACCCAAGCAAGCGTGCTGGGGCTTACAATCGCTTCCTATGGCTATCGGTTTTAGTGGCGGCGTTATCTCAGGAGTGATTGGTATTGGTATCGGCGAGAGATTAGGAGTAGTCGGCACTGGCAACGGCAGTACATTAGGAACCTGAGCAACAGCCAACCAGAGAGGATTTACAAAGGCAATTCCCAGACTCAGGGAAAGCAAAGCAAGGGTTTTTCTCATCATTTAGTTGAATCTTTCAACACTGGAACTAAAAACGGGTTCTACCCGGATTGCCACGATCCGAGAAGGTCTTACTACCATATACTCCCCTTGAATATTTTTTATCGGCACGCTGATAAAGTCATTAGAAGCAGACTTTGGCACAAGTTCGCCGCTATACCACTTCTGAAACTCTTGAATAGTAGGAAAACGTACTTCTTCCCGGTGGCCGCTTTCCAGTAGGAGGTATACGGCATATTCATTTGGAGTTCTAGCCATAAGGTTGAATCATTAAAAAAAACATTCAACCCATTGTTAACCACGTAACCCCCGAATGAAAAGAGTAAGCATACGGGAGGTGGGGAGCAGAGGAGTAGGGAAGAAGGGGGAAAGAAGGAAGATGAGGGGGACAAAGGAGAATTGAACAGGTTTTTTCCCAATGCCCAATGCCCCATTCCCAATGCCCTATTCCCAATGACTCTTCACTCTAGACGCCTAATCCTTTAAGCAGTTCCTTAAAAAGTGTAAGTTTACATTAGCTCTTGCATAACTCTCCAATCAACCTCTGATAAGTCATTGGCATTGTTAAACAACAGTTATTCAGGAAGCGAAAATGATGAAACTTTACTATCGTGGTCTGAGCTATGAATACGACCCAAACAAAGTTGGCAGCAAAAAAACAGAACAGTCGTTTCAACCAGTTCCTCTAAGTGGGTCAGCTTATAATCTGATGTACCGTGGCGTTAACTATAGTGTTAATCCAAATTCAAAATCAGCCACACCTCTTTTAGCACCAGTAGCCTATAAATTGAGCTTTCGGGGAATCACCTACTTTGTAAATAAAACTCCATTAGGAGAAGTTAGTGTAGTCTCTCAACCAATAACTACTTCAAGAGTTGAGGAACTGATGATTTCTGACGAATTAAAGCTTCAAAAATAATATCGCTGCCAGCCGATCTGGAATCTAAGAAGTCATGAACTTGTAGTAAAATCCTTAAAAACCTTGAAATTTCAGCACTACTTACCTACTTGCTCTCTCCAAAAACCTTACTAAAGCTGGTAGTTGTGCCAAGATGAATTTGAGGACTTGAGGCTTGTGACACAATGTTAGGACAATTATTAGACGGACGTTACCAAGTTCTCCAGATTTTAGGTGGAGGTGGATTTGGTCAAACCTACATAGCCCAAGATACTCATCGGCCAGGTTTTCCAAAATGCGTTGTCAAACACCTTAAGCCCGTCACTCGTAGCCCTGAATTTCTCGAAACTGCTAGACGGCTATTTAGCAGTGAAGCAGAAACACTAGAAAAACTGGGTAACCATGACCAGATTCCTCGGCTTTTAGCCTATTTTGAAGATAAACAAGAGTTTTTCTTGGTACAAGAGTTCATTGAAGGGCAAACTCTGAAAGCAGAACTGTTCCCCAATCAACATTGGACAGAAGATCGAGTAATTCAACTTCTCCAACAGGTTTTGGGTATTCTGCAATTTATTCACAGCCACAATGTTATCCATCGAGATATCAAGCCGGACAATATAATCAGGCGGCAACAAGACGGCAAGTTAGTACTGATTGACTTTGGCGCAGTAAAACAAGTCCAAACTCAACTGCTCACAGTTCCAGGGCGCACGGGGGCTACTATTATCATTGGCACCCCAGGATATATGTCTACAGAACAAGGGCAAGGTAAGCCCCGCCCCAACAGTGATATTTATTCCTTGGGTATTATTGCTATTCAATCGCTGACGGGGTTACATCCTATAAACTTTGAGGAAGACTCAGATACAGGAGAAATTTCTTGGCAGCATCAGGCTAACGTCAGTTCTGAGTTGGCATCTGTGCTATCTAAGATGGTGCTACACCACTTCAAACAGCGCTATCAGTCTGCGGCTGAAGTTCTACAGGTGCTTAAACATCTCGATACGAAAGTAGAAGCGCCATTACCTCAACCAGCATTTTTTACACAACCGCCTCAAGCTTCACTTTCTCAAGAAAACTCAATTGGGTATCAGCCTGCTTCTATCTTGTCTGCGGAAAATTACAACCGCTTAGAAACAATTCTTTTAGAATTTGTTGGCCCAGTTGCCTCAAGATTACTACGACAAGTTGCGGCATCAGCGCCTAACCTTGAAGAATTAATTAATCAATTGGGTTCTCATCTCAGAGGAAATCAACAAATTGATTTTAAGAAAAAAACAACATTCCTTCTAGAGAAACCTACTCTACTACAAGAACTTACTGTTATATCTGAAATTAAGTCAAATAATTTACCAAGCCAAGAACCTCAATTAATCAGCGACAGCTTTGTGAATCAGTGTGAGCGAGAGTTAGCTGATTTAATTGGCCCAATAGCTAAGTTTTTAGTGCAAAAAGCTGTTAAATCTTCTGGACAAATATCTCGTACAGAATTTGTGAAACTTTTAGCATCACAAATTCCAGAACATCAAAAAGCTTTACAATTTCAGCAACGCCTACTTTCTTGAATTTTAACTTATAACTCTTTCATAATCCAAAATATAAAATTGTATCAGTTCTGGTTATTCAGCATCTCCATAGCTATTTTTAAGCTAGCTTTCATCCGATTAAATGCTTCTGCTAACCCACCAATTTCATCATTAGAGGTTTCTTCAAAATCAGCGCTCATATCACCAATGCTAACCTTTTGGGCTATTTTCTCTATTCTTCTGATGCGCTGAATTACATATTTTTTGATTAAGAAATTAATTAAGAAAACTACGATCGCAAAGATCGTAATTAAAAGTCCCATTATCAATATCCAAGTCCGTTTGGCATTGGCAAAAATTTCTTCAGAGGGAACAGAGATGATTTGAGCAGAAACAATCTGATTGAGTTGCCAGCCAAAACCATTTTCTGAGCCATAAGTTGCCAACTGACTCTTAGGAGCCTGATCTGGTGTAGAATGACATCGCAGACATTGCTGCTGTGTAATTTTTAGTGGTCGTGCAATATAAAATACTTCGTTTTCTGACAAGTTACGAAAGCCGGTAATTTCTAGAGTGTTGGGTTCGTTGCGGAAACGCTCTACAAGTTGAGTTTCAAAACTATCAGCTTTATCCGCTAAGTTAGTGGGATTAAGTGTTGCATCCTTATGAAAAAAGTTTTTATATTCAGGCTTTTTCCGAAAATTTTCAAAAACCTCTTTAGAGGAAAAAGTTGGTACTACTTCAGGTATGAACGTTGGATTACTATCTAGTCTAGGCGATAATAAGGGATCTATGCGATCTTGTGTATAGTTTCTAACTGCGTTCACCATTTGGATGAGAATCTGCGCTTGAGAAACCACTTCATTTTGCGCTCTCCCTTGAAGTACACTGGATAAGGCAACGCCACTTCCCAAAATACTGACTATGAAAACTAATATTAAAAGTAAGTTAAATTTAGCACCTATTTTCAAGTTTTTCAACGTAATGTTGTTCAACATAACCTAAGCAACAAAGGTGGTATCTGAGTTTGTCTGATATTTATTTATACCTGTTAGAAAGCATCTTAACAAGATTTAAATAAATATTAATTTTTTGCCGTAATATAAGCTAGTTAGGCAGTATTCAAACTTATCTAAATTAGTCCTGAAAGCCAATTTATTTTCTTACCATAATTAGTGATGTTTTTGCGATTTCCTCGTCGTTTCTTTCTGTTTAATCTGCTAGGCTTGACATTTACTGCCTGCCAATCACCAAAGAAGTTTGAGGGTGCGTTAACTGTTGGTGTTATCAATTATGGTGGTGGCGAACAGATAATTAACCAATATGCTAGATTTAATAGTTACTTAGGTGAAAAAACAAAGTCATATATTCAGCTAGAGCCTGTTTTTAATGAAAATAAAGCGGTTGAGCGCCTTGAAGCTCGTGCTTGGTCATTGGTATTTGCACCACCGGGTTTAGCGGCTATTGCGATCGCACGGTATCAATATCTTCCTCTATTTCCTTTAATAGGTATTAATAATTTGCGCTCAATTTTCGTTGTTCGCAAAGAGAGTCCGATCACCGAGTTGAAACAGTTACAAGGTCAAATAGTAGCTTTAGGGCAGTTAGGTTCAGCAACAGGATACTATTTTCCACTTTACAATCTTTATGGTACAACACTAGCTGACATACTATTTGCACCCACACCCAAAGCTGCGCTGGAATTGGTGGCTCAAGGAAAAGCGATCGCCTGTGCTGTCTCGGAGGCGGAATTGAGTCTCCATGCTTCGCAGTTGGCCCCAACCGAATTCCGCATACTATTTAAAGACCCTCACTATGTACCATTAGGTGTAGTCTTGATTGGGCCAAATATAGAGCGGAACCGTCAAGAGTTTATTCGCAAAGTGATGAGTGATGCGCCTTCAGATTTAGCTCAAGAAGTGGGGTATGTACCCAATGGACAAGTACCAGATTACAGATACATGATTTCTGTGGTTGATCGAGTAAGTTCGATTACTTCTCAGCTAGAAAAAAAGCCTGTGCGTTTATTTTAAGATTTGTCATTTGTCATTTGTCATTTGTCATTCGTCATTTGTCATTCGTCATTCGTCATTTGCCCCATGCCCAATGCCCCATGCCCCATGCCCAATGCCCAATGCCTATCACCTTGCTCAAAAAAACAATTTAAATCGTGCTAGCTGGCTTTCAATTGTCCCTGTCAGGATTTTATTCAGTTCTGTGGTGTCTTGGAATTGCAAAATCTGCTGTGTGGGTAAGTCGAAGGGAAATTGCCCTTCAAAGTCGGGACGTTGCATTTGTGCTAGTAGAATCTGTTCAGAACGCTTACTTTGGATGGCATAGCCAATTTCAATACAGACATTCGGACTGGGAATTAATTGGGGGGTTTCTTTGCCATCAATACTAGCAATGGGCGTGGTGTCAGCGATAAATAATAAACTCTTACGGATTTTTCGCATGATTGTGCGGTTAATTCGGAAAGTAGCACCGCTGGGACGAGATGATTCTACTAATCTTAAGGGAAGGCGCGATCGCAAGTTTAAACTTTCCAAACTTTCTCGCAGTTCTTCTCTAAGAACATTTGTCGCTGCGGCATACTCAGTTTGACAGGATAAAAAAATCGTTGGTTCTAACTGAGCCAACACCGCCTGCTTGGTAAAATAAATTTCATGACTAATTAAGTCAATATTAGAGACGCAATAGCCACCACTACCTTCTACATAAAATTCAATATTTTCCCCTTCCAGATAGCGCCCAAACCAAGTTGATTTTTTAACTTCGTCACTTTCTTCCAAAAAGTCTGCTCGCAATGCTGATTTCAGCAGGCTTTTTTTGCTTAAGCGAATGTCTGGCGGACGTTTTTCCAGTTCTGGAATCGGCTCATAATCCTGTAGATACCACGCTCTGAGCGCAATAATTGACATAAGGCGCTATTTAAACTGTTTCTATTATTAAACTTAGTATAATCTTACACCAAGAGTAGTCACTATTTCAGACTTCTCTTTAAACACAACAACACCCAAACCTCTACTCGCTGAACCATCTCCTCTCGTTGTTTATCATAGCCAGGGATGTACTAACTTTCACCGCTTGTGTAAACAAGTTATGAAAACTAGTTACAGCGCCCCCTAATCTTCCATATTTGAGGAAATAGCAGTTTTCGCGTTGGGTGTTGCTGTTTTTTGACGAGACAGATGTAAGTTAAACAGCGTCTTTTACCTCTTATTACATTCCATACGCAGCTGTTATATCTGCCAGGGAAGCTTATTTAGTAAGCTTCAATTATTAATTTATCACTTATGGATGGGAGGGATTCTTTTTGCAACTAAACTTTACGATGGGTGAGGAAGTTAAGAAGGCAGAAGACAGAAGGCAGGAGGCAGAAGGAATCCCCATAAATAAATTTAGGGGATTTAATAAGGACGTATTTTTCCTTGCGCTGCGCGTCTCGGAAAAAATATTTTTATTTTTTTTCATAAATAAATTTAGGGGCTTTAAACCCTTTTGGCAGAGGGCAAAAATTGTATTTTCTTCCTTCTGCCTTCTGCCTTCTGCCTTCTGCCTCCTGCCCTCTGCCTTTCTTCGGTAAGTTCACTAGAACCCCTTTGATTCAAGAATCCGACGGCTTTTTCTTTAAATGAGCGCTTGCGCTATATTTGGGCAGTCGTGGGAATGTCAATTGTGTAAATTCTAGCTAAGAACTTGGTTGTGATTGTTGAACAAAGGAGGTTGACCTATCCCCTCTTCACTGCCTACGCAAGTAAATTCAGGAATTATTATAAGATGAGATAATGACTCTGTGGAACTGGAATACTGGTCACAGTCGAATAACCAAAAAACTTGACCGATTTGATGATGCGATAAATCTTGCTTGTGTCACAGATTGAACAGAGGTAATTATTGTGCCACTAAAAGCTCGAATGACTGTCGTTTTTAGATTTGAAGTTGATAAGCAATCCACAATCCACTGATGTTATATAGACGATTTGGACGTACAGAATTACAGATGCCAGTGTTTTCCTGCGGTGGCATGAGATATCAGTTTAAATGGCAGGATGTTCCCAATGATGAAATTCCTGCTGATAATCAGGCGAATCTCGAAGCGACTATTAGAAGGGCTGTCGAGGTTGGGATTAATCATATTGAAACTGCTCGTGGTTATGGCACTTCCGAAATGCAATTGGGAAGAGTTCTACCCCAATTTCCTCGCGAAAAGTTGATTGTTCAGACTAAAATCAGCCCAACGGCAGATGCGAAAGAATTCCGCAAGACATTTGAACAATCATTGAAAAATCTCCAGCTAGATTATGTTGACCTTTTAGGGTTGCACGGCATCAATCATGCGGAGTCGTTAGATGACAGCATTCGTCCCGGTGGCTGTTTAGAAGTAGCACAGCAGTTGCAAGCTGAGGGAAAAGTCAGATTTATTGGCTTTTCTACACATGGTTCAACAGAGTTAATTGTGGAGACAATTAATACCAATCTATTTGATTACGTGAACCTGCACTGGTACTACATTAATCAATGGAATTGGGCGGCAATTGAAGCAGCCAGACGCCACGACATGGGGGTGTTTATCATTAGCCCATCTAATAAAGGAGGTTTGTTGTATGAACCTCCACAAAAATTAGTAAATCTTTGTGCGCCTTTGAGTCCAATGGTGTTTAATGATTTGTTTTGTTTGAGTCATCAAAAGGTTCATACTCTAAGTTTGGGAGCAGCCAAACCACAAGATTTTGATGAACATCTGAAGACTTTAGAATTAATAGATCAGGCATCGTCAATTTTGCCACCCATTTTAGCAAGGTTGGAGTCAGAAGCGATCGCTACTTTGGGAGAAGATTGGGTAAAATCCTGGGAGACAAATCTACCAACCTTTAAGGAAACCCCTGGCGAGATAAATATTCGGGTGATTTTGTGGCTACGGAATCTAGCGATCGCTTATGACCTGGTAGATTATGCTAAAATGCGCTACAACCTGCTTGGCAACGGCAATCACTGGTTTCCTGGCAATAAAGCTGAAGGTCTAGACGAATTAGACTTGCGGCAATCTCTCGCCCGCAATCCCCACGCTGATAAAATACCAAAAGTTTTGGCACAAGCCCATCAAATGTTAGTGGGTGAAGAAGTGCGGCGTTTATCTCAGCAGTAAGTGTGAAGTTAGGGACTTTGAATGTTTTTATGCAATTCTATTTCTAACTTGACGGCTCATTACTATACCTATCAATTCAATTGAGATGGTAGGTGGATTTACATCAATTATGCAAGAAAAACACATCTAGAGTTAGATGTGTTTTTCTTATTGGCAAAGCTTATAAATTATGCAGTTGAGAAGAAACCAGACTAAGCAAAGTTTGATAAAAATTTTCTAAGGTTAAATTGTTTTATTAACCCTTAGATAACTCAATCTTTACTTATTACCATAACAAAATATGGTAAACACTTATCCTGTAATACTTTAGTTTAAGCTTGCTATTATTTAGTATGGAATCTCATCACCCATTAAAGCTAAACCGTCGTCAGTTTTTGCTACGTTCGGCTATCACAGCCGGTGGAATTATTTCCACAAATCTTGTATCAAAATCACCAGTTTTTGCCCAAGCGCCTGCAATTATCACTTCTGATAAAATGCGTCCTGCCATACCTTATGGCGTAGCTAGCGGAGATATATCTAAGGATAGCATCGTCATTTGGAGTAGGAGCGATCGCCCCGCAAAAATGATCGTAGAATATTCTAGCAGCGAGTCTTTTCGCAACGTGCAGCGAGTTGTGGGGCCCAATGCTTTAAAAAATAGCGACTTTACAGCACGACTTTATCTGAAGAATCTACCCCCAGACCAAAAATTATTTTATCGGGTGATTTTCCAAGATTTAGATTATCAAGGTACTTACAGCGCACCTTTTTATGGCACTTTCCGAACTCCCCCCAAATATGGACGAGATATATTCTTTACTTGGGGTGGCGACACCGCCGGTCAAGGATGGGGGATTAATCCTGATTTTGGTGGGATGAAAATTTATGAAACTATGCGCCAACTTAATCCCGACTTTTTTATCCATTCTGGCGATAATATTTATGCCGATGGCCCAATTCAATCAGAAGTTATCCTAGACGACGGCACTATTTGGAGAAATATCACCACACCAGAAAAATCAAAAGTAGCAGAAACTCTCACAGAATTTCGTGGAAACTATATTTACAATTTGCTGGATGAAAACATCAAGCGTTTCAACGCTGAAGTTCCCATATTGGCACAGTGGGACGACCACGAAACCACAAATAACTGGTATCCTGGTGAATTTCTTTTAAACGATAATCGCTACACAGTTAAGGATGTTAACTTGCTAGCCCAAAGAGGAAGACAAGCATTTTTGGAATATTTACCTATTGGGTATCCAACCAATAATCCAGAGCAAGCAAGAATTTATCGCTCTTTCAACTATGGCCCATTATTAGACATTTTCATGCTCGATGAGCGCACCTATCGGGGGCCAAATACTCCCAATCGTCAGCCAGTACCAAGTGAAGAAACAGAATTTTTAAGCAGAAAACAATTGCAATGGTTGAAAAGACAATTGCTGTCATCAAAAGCAACATGGAAAGTGATTGCTAGTGATATGCCTTTGGGTTTGATAATTCGAGACGGTAGCACTGATTTTGAAGCTTGGGCAAATGGAGACGGCCCGGCTTTAGGAAGAGAATTAGAACTTGCCGATTTATTACGATTTATCAAAAACAAAAATATCCAGAATGTTGTTTGGTTAACTGCTGATGTACATTACGCAGCAGCCCACTATTACAACCCCGCCAAAGCACAGTTTACCGACTTCAAGCCTTTTTGGGAGTTCGTCGCTGGGCCTCTAAACTCTGGCACATTTGGCCCCAACCAATTGGAAAATACTTTTGGCCCACAATTAGTATTTCAAAGCCTTCCTCCAGGTACGAAAGCAAATCGTCCCCCAAGTGAAGGTTTGCAATTCTTTGGAGGAGTCAAAATTGATGGAAATACAAAGGTGATGACTGTAACATTGCGTAACTTGGCAGGTGAAATTGTTTACAGCCTAGATTTGCCACCAGAAAAATAAATCGTCAAAATCACAGCAAAATATAGCCAGTTGGATAGAGTAATTACGCAATTTTTTACTCTGTCTGCTGGCTTTGCTGTTTTTTTTCGGACATATTGAGGGATGAAAAGACTTTGTGCGATGCCTGCGGCGGGCTTTGCCAACGCTACTGTTAGGAGCTAAATTTAAGTAGGTAGAGTTTTGGAGTTGATCATGCTTAAGCAACTCATCTTAGAAAATTGGAAAAGTTTCCGTTATGCGGAGCTTCCACTTGACCCATTGACTGTTCTGATTGGTACAAATGCAAGTGGTAAATCTAATGTAGTTGAGGCTTTGGAATTTTTACAAAGAATAGCTAGAGGTGAGAATATCGAGACAGCTTTAGCAGGAGATAAAACACTTACATCCATTCGCGGTGGTGTGGAATGGGCTGCAATTAAGCCAGAAACTGAATTTACATTAAAGGTGCTGGTTCAAGGGGAGAATGATAAAACAGATTATTTTTACAGTATCACACTACAAACAATACCAGTTGTTCGGATTTTAAAAGAATGTATAAATATTGATGAATATCACAATAAAGATTCTCGCAATCAAAAATTATTTATTATAAATGTGGATGATAAAACAGCTAAAAGCCATTTGAGTAATTATGGTGGATTTAGTGTTGACATTTCTGATTTATTTGAAAATTTTTCTTTCCAAGAATTCCATGAGGTAATCAAAGAAGAAATTAAACAAAAAATGAGATATGAAATTAAACAGAAAATGGAATTTGCTCAGAATAATCTAGACCATTTAATTAATTATGTAATTTTGCCGATCATTAAAAATATTTTGATTTTAAATCCTATTCCCTCTAAAATGCGTGATTATTCACGACTTTCTGACACCTTGGAAGGTGATGCATCTAACATTGCTGGTGTATTAGCAGGATTAACCGAAGAACAAAAAGCTGAAGTTGAATTAGCTCTATCTGAATACATCAAAGATTTTCCAGAAGGCGATATTCAAAAAGTATGGGCAGAAAAAGTTGGTAGATTCGGCACTGATGCCATGCTTTACTGTCAGGAAGAATGGAAAGCTGGTCATATCACAGAGATTGATGCTAGAACTATGTCCGATGGGACTTTACGTTTTCTAGCAATTCTCACAGCACTACTCACTAGGCCAGAAGGCAGTCAACTAGTAATTGAAGAAATAGATAATGGTCTTCATCCCTCGCGTGCAGAATTACTGGTAAGAATACTGCGAGAGATTGGCAGCCAAAGAAAAATTGATATTTTACTAACTACCCATAATCCAGCTTTGCTTGATGCTTTAGGCCCGGAGATAGTTCCTTTTGTGGTTGTCGCACACCGCGATTCTGAAAGTGGAGAAAGCAAACTTACTCTTTTGGAAGATATTGAAAATCTTCCTCTTTTGTTAGCATCAGGTACTTTAGGCAAACTAGCAACTAAAGGTGCAATTGAAAAGAGCCTTTCTGATAATAAGTAAAATTAAATATGAGAAAGGTTTTGATTATTGATACATCCATCCTTTGCGTTTATTTAGGTGTACCTGGTAAAGAGACTTGTGGTTCTGATAATGATAAATGGGATAAAAAAAGAGTTGAAGCCCGTTTTCAGGCAGAAGAAAAACAAGGTGCAAAATTTATACTACCAATAGCAACAATTATAGAAACTGGTAATCATATCGCCCAAGCTAACTCTAAACGATATGAAATTGCTCAAGCTTTCGGTAATATTTTAGTGAAAGTAGCAGATGGAGTTATACCTTGGGGAGTTTTTGAAACTCAAGTGGGTGAACTTTGGAATTCAGAACAATTAAAACAGTTAGCTAATGAATGGCCTACTTTAGCATCTAGAAAGATTTCCATTGGAGATGCGACAATAAAAACTGTGGCTGAATATTACGCCAAAACCAGTAGCACCTTTCAAGTAGAAATTTTTACAGGCGATGGGGGACTTAAAGCTTATGAACCAGCAACTCCAGCACCTACACGCCGAAGCAGTCGCACAAAAGGGTAAAATATCCTTAAGTGTAGGTGTAGGCGTAGTCCGCCGCAGGCATCGCTATTCACCTCTATTTACCCAATCAAAATAGAGCTTTTTCAACTAACTTGTGATAAATTAATTTGGACAGGAATTGTGATAATAAACTCCGTTCCTTCTTTTACATTAGATATGAATTGCAGTTGACCGCAATGTTTTTCCACAACAATTTGATAGCTGATAGATAGCCCCAATCCAGTACCTTTACCGACGGGTTTAGTGGTGAAGAAAGGGTCAAATAATCGCTTTTGTATATCCTTGGGAATTCCCATACCGTTATCGGCAATGCGAATAACTACTTGCTGATTATCTGTGACTTCAGTCTGAATACGAATTAGGGGTAATTTGAGAGTTGAAGAAGTTGATTCAAAACTCAATTTTGACTCATCATCGCTCTCAAATATAGCATCAATCGCATTTGCTAAAATATTCATAAATACTTGATTTATTAACCCAGCGTAGCATTCTACTAGTGGGAGATTTCCATATTCTTTAGAAATAGTAATTCTTTGACCTGTTTGCTGATTTATTAGACGGCTTTGTAATATTATTAGAGTACTATCAATACCTTCATGAATATCAACTATTTTTTTCTCAGATTCATCAAGGCGAGAGAAATTGCGTAAAGAAAGAACTATCTCTTGGATACGCTCAGTGCCAAACTTCATAGAATTAAGAAGATTGAGGAAATCAGTAGTTAAAAAATCTAGTTCGATTTCTGCGATCGCAGCTTTAATTTCTGCTACTGGTGCAGGATAATGGTATTGGTATAGGCTAACTAATTTCAGTAAATCTTTAGTGTAGTTGATTGCATAAACAAGATTGCCAGCGATAAAATTGACAGGGTTGTTGATTTCGTGTGCAATGCCAGCAACGAGTTGTCCCAAAGCAGCCATTTTTTCATTTTGAATTAATCGAGTATAGTTATTCTTAAGGTTCCGAAAACCTCTTTTAGCGATTCTAGATTGTTCTTCTACTTGCTCTAGTTGAGCTAGTGTTAAAATATGAATTTGGGAGTGGGCTAAAAGTAAGTGATGGAAATCTAGGAGCTTATAGCTACCTAACTGAGTTTTTATTAAAATCGGCTCATATACAAATTGAGGTTCTCGTTGCAAGGCTACCTTATTTGCTTCTATAATGAGCGTATCTTCAGAAATTACACACACATCTGACTGAAGAAAGTTAATCAGATTGATCACAGGTCGTTTAGAAAATAGTGGAAAACTATAGGGGCGACTCATGTGTTCAAAAAATCTTTGCCGGGAAATCATCCCTACATAGTTATGATTTTTCACCAGGATAATTCCTGGTAGTAAAGGCTCTTGCTTAAAAAGTTTATTCAAATCATTTGCTGGACTATCTGCATCGAAGTAAACAGACCAAAGTGGTAATTCTTGCAAAGTAGACTCTAATCGCAAGTTCAGATTATTAGCGTTTGTGATGCTATGTATAGCCAACATATTTTCAATCCTTTACCTTTAAATAACCTTTCTGCTAACACCCCGAACAAGCATTGCGATAATTACAAAGTCAATCAAACTTATATTTCCCTGATTACTGCTTAAAATCACAGTTTTGCTGTAAAAATATTGGTATTAGGGCATCCCATAGTTTTCTAGACTGCAGAGGTGATACCAATTAAGAATTATGTAAAAATTGCCAAAAAGCTTTATTTATCAGCTTGGAAGGAAGCTTATGCACAGTTCAAGGAGATTACAGAGGATAAACATTAAGTCACAAGCCTAGAAAAAAATATCCCACAGGATCTTTTATTTTGTACAATAGGCATTATTACAATAATTGCTATTTTATACTTGTTTAATCGGAAGTCTAATATCGATTTTAGTTTCCTGGTTTACAACGGAAGTACATTTGATAGAGCCACCATGTTGCTCAACGATAATTTGATAGCTAATAGACAAACCTAAACCAGTTCCTTGACCAACGGGCTTAGTAGTAAAAAAAGGTTTGAAAATACTCCGGCAAATCTCTTCACTCATGCCACAACCATTATCAACAATTGAGATAGTGATTTGATTTTCCTGAGAATGAAATGTACGAATCAGAATAGTTGGTATTTCATCTGTAGTTTGACTGAGAGTAGCTGCTTTTTTAATCAATGCATCAATTGCATTATTAATTAAATTTAGAAATACTTGATTTAAAGAGCGAGGATTACAAAAAATCTTAGGAATATTTCCGTACTCTTTAATCACTGAAATAGGTTTGCTATTACTAGCAAAAGTATTAAGCCGATGCTGCAAAATGACTAGTGTACTATCAATCCCCTGATGAATGTCAGCTTTTTTATAGTCAGCTTCATTCAAACGTGAGAAATTTGAGAGCAATTCTACAATCTCCCCAATACGAGTAGTGCCAACCTGCATCGAGTTCAGTAGCTTTGGCAAGTCACTCTGGATAAAGTTCAGGTCGCTGTTAGCAAGAGCCTTGACTATTTTGACATCTGGATTTGGATACACAGAAGCATAAGTTGCTAGAAGGTTTAGTAAGTCATGGCTATACTGATGTAGATATTGTAAATTCCCATGAATAAAACTCACTGGATTATTAATTTCATGGGCAACTCCAGCAACCATTGTTCCCAAAGCTAACATAGTTTCGCGTTGAATTAATTGCATTTGAGCTTGCTGAGTTTCTTGTAATTTAAATAAAGCTGACTCTGCATTTTCTTTTGCTGTGCGGTATTTTTCCTGTATTAGAAACAATCGTTGCAGTGTGAGGTAGTAGATAGTAACGCTAAAAAAGACGAATAATGATCCGAAAAAGAAAACCATGCCAGTGAGCAATGGTATCCATTCAATCAGCCTCTCAATTATTAAATAGATGCATAACAAATAACCACCAAGAAAAAAAATCATTAGTAAAAACATGATTCTCCAACTCAGCTTCTCTGGTTCTGTCTTAAATAATTGGAGAATCTTTTGAGTTCTGTGAATTGATAATCCCATTATCCAAGCGCCAAGAGTAATCAGGATGATAATCAAAGATAGAACAATTGGAGAACTTAACATGGTATTGAGCCAAAATAGACGTAAAAGCTGATAAATGGTCTATAAAATGTTGCTATATCTACGTTTTACCATTTTTTGTGTCAAAATTATTTTGTGCATTCATGCACTGCCTCTTTTCACTCCATAATTGCTTTTTGTCTAGAAAACAGAAGTCAACATACTGTTGAGTTGAATGTCTTATAGTGTTAGGGCATACCATGCTTTTCTAGACTGGGTAAGTGATAGAAATTAAAAATTATGCAAAATTGCCAAAAAGCTTAATTTATCAATTCGTAAAGTGTGCATAAATCTTATACAAATTCTTTATGAACACCCTTAGAAAGAACCCCACCGCCTGCGACATCCCCCTTACCAAGGAGAGATTGGGAAAGGTCAAAATAATGTACAGCTTCACATAGAATTGGTATTAGTTCTAGCAATGTTACGCAAATATCTCAGCACCATTTTTCAGATAAAGGTAAAATATCCTTGAGCGTAGGCGTAGCCCACCGCAGGCATCGCCATTCAACTTTCACATCACGTTATCATCGGATATTGTGGAATTTTCGTGCGTAACCCAATAGCATCTATGACCGCTTCTCACTCTGAAACTCCATCTACCAAACCCGACGCGAGTACTTTTATTTCTGACCATCGACAAGTAGACCGCAGTAAGCTAAGTCAAATGTACCTGCACTATGTCGAGACGAAGGATAAATATCCTCACGCCGTATTGCTGTATCGGGTAGGAGATTTCTTTGAATGCTATTTCCAAGATGCTGTAAAACTAGCGCAAGAATTAGAATTAGTTCTCACTAGCAAGCAAGCTGGAGAACAGGGACGAGTGGCGATGTCTGGTGTTCCGCATCATGCTTGGGAACGCTACGCGACGCTGCTGGTAGAAAAAGGCTACGCGGTGGTAATTTGCGACCAAGTAGAAGATGCTTCTGAAGCTGCTGGGAGATTGGTGCGACGAGAAGTAACGCGCATTCTTACACCCGGCACTTTGCTGGAAGAAGGAATGCTTAAATCCAGTCGCAATAATTACTTAGCAGCAGTAGTAATTGCCGCAAATCATTGGGGTTTAGCTTATGCAGACATATCTACAGGCGAATTCCTTACTACTCAAAGTAGTGATTTAGAACATTTGACACAAGAATTAATGCGTTTGCAACCTTCAGAAGTGCTGGTTCCGACAAATGCGCCTGATTTAGGTAGTTTGCTGCGTCCGGGAGAAACTTCGCCACATCTACCAGAGTGTTTGCCACCATCATTTTGTTATAGTTTGCGATCGCAACTACCCTTTTCTCAAGGTGAAGCTAGACCTAGATTATTGCAGAAATTTAAGGTGCGATCGCTCGAAGGACTCGGTTGTGATCATCTTCCTCTCGCTGTCCGCGCGGCTGGTGGGCTTCTAGAATACTTGGAAGATACTCAAAAAGAAAACCCTGTCACCCTTCAAAGACTCCGCAGTTACACTGTCACCGACTACTTAATTGTTGACAATCAAACCCGCCGTAACCTGGAAATTACCCAAACCGTCCGGGATGGCACTTTTCACGGTTCCCTACTCTGGGCGTTAGATAAAACTAGTACAGCGATGGGTGGGCGTGCTCTGCGGCGGTGGTTGTTGCAACCGCTACTTGATATTAAAGGTATTCGGGCGCGGCAAGATACCATCCAAGAATTGATGGAAAATACGCCCCTGCGTCAAGATTTGCGGCATTTGTTAAAGCAAATTTATGATTTGGAACGCCTCACCGGAAGGGCGGGTTCTGGTACAGCGAATGCTAGAGATTTAGTAGCTTTGGCAGATTCCCTCTCACGCTTACCGGAATTATCCAACTTAGTAGTTGAAACGCGTTCTCCTTTCCTGAAAGCTTTGCAGAAAGTCCCAAGTGTGTTGGAAGAATTGGCACAAAAGTTACACGCACATCTTGTAGAGTCGCCACCCATATTAATTAAAGAAGGCGGATTAATTCGCCCTAGTGTAAATCCCCTGTTGGATGAAAGAAAGGCGACTGTAGAAGCAGACCAGCAATGGATTGCCAACTTGGAAGTTGATGAAAGAGCTAAGACGGGAATTTCCACACTGAAGGTAGGATTTAATAAAACTTTTGGTTATTATATCAGTATTTCCCGCAGCAAAGCTGACCAAGTACCCGCTAACTATATCCGCAAGCAAACCCTGACCAATGAGGAACGTTACATCACCCCAGATTTAAAGGAACGAGAAGCCCGGATTTTGACGGCGCGAGATGATTTAAATCAGTTGGAATATGAGATTTTTACGGCGTTGCGGGAAGAGGTAGCACAAGAGGCGGAAGTAATTCGCAATCTGTCTCGTGCAGTGGCAGCGGCGGACGTGTTGTGTGGTTTGGCTGAGTTGGCGGTGCATCAAGGTTATTGTCGTCCCGAAATGTTGTCAGGAAGGGAGATAAACATTGTTGATGGTCGTCATCCAGTAGTGGAACAGTCTTTACCTGCGGGTTTCTTTGTGCCGAATTCGACTCAATTGGGTCAAGAGTCATTAGCAGATGACAAAGGACAAATGACAAATGACAATCCCGATTTAATTATTCTTACCGGGCCAAATGCCAGTGGCAAAAGTTGTTATTTGCGTCAGGTGGGATTGATTCAGTTAATGGCGCAGATTGGTAGTTTTGTACCAGCGAGGTTTGCAAAATTGGGAATATGCGATCGCATTTTCACCCGTGTCGGTGCAGTAGATGATCTTGCAACTGGTCAATCGACCTTCATGGTGGAAATGAATGAAACGGCAAATATTCTCAACCATGCCACATCTAGGTCGTTAGTATTATTAGATGAAATTGGCCGCGGCACAGCGACATTTGATGGTCTTTCCATAGCTTGGGCGGTGGCGGAATATATAGCAGTTGATATTCGGTCACGCACAATTTTTGCTACCCACTACCACGAGTTAAATGAATTGGCTAGCATTATACCGAATGTGGCTAACTATCAGGTGACGGTGAAAGAATTACCTGACCAAATTATCTTTTTGCACCAAGTTCAACCAGGAGGTGCTGATAAGTCCTATGGAATTGAAGCGGGAAGATTGGCGGGTTTACCAGCCGTAGTTATTCAACGCGCCAAACAAGTCATGGGGCAAATTGAAAAACACAGCAAGATTGCGATGGGACTGCAAAATCTTGATGGGTAAGCAAGTTCGTAGTAAGGACTTTAGTCCTTATTTTCTAAGCACTAAAGTGCTTACTACAAACCGAGGTGTTAATTACTGCCGAAAAATTTCTACTTTTTGTAACACAACCTCTTGATTCGGACGATCTCTAGTTGTACGCACATTAGCGATCTTCTTGACTATATCTAGACCTTCGACAACTTCACCAAAAACACTGTGTTTGTTGTCAAGGTGAGGCGTTGCTGCTTCTGTAATGAACCATTGCGAACCATTAGTACCGCGTCCGGCATTAGCCATCGACAGGATACCTGCACCAGTATGTCTCAATTCAGGATGAAACTCATCCTCAAATTGATATCCTGGGCCACCAGTACCCCATCGGCTGGCTGTATCTAGATAACGACTCAGAGGATCGCCACACTGAATCATAAAATCAGGGATGACGCGGTGAAAGCGAACCCCATCGTAAGCTGGAGTTCCCTTAGCAGATTCACCAGTTTTAGGGTCTTTCCAGTCGATTGTTCCGGTTGCTAGACCGACAAAATTTTTGACGGTGTTGGGGGTTCGCTCTTCTTCCAAACGAACTACAATTTCACCCAAGGAAGTAATTAAGCGAGCGTGCAGCTTGCCATCACCGGGAATATTAATTTCTGGAAAGTTCATTAGATATCCTATTTAACAAGTGCCAGTATTTGAACTATATAAGTTTATCAGCATTCAAGTTACCCCCTTTAGACATGACAAAAAACCTGAAGGAAGGAAACTTGAGCCAACAAATTATTTTATTCAGGCAAATTTATCGCTGGATTCCGGCTAAAGAATCCTCTAGGGACTAGCTTAAAGCCAACTCGGTGAACAGGCATCACAGGCCAATCTTCCGATCGCGGAATATGAGTTACACCCATTGTGTACCACAGTACGATATCTTCACCCATCAAGGCTTCATCGTCTGCAATATATTTTGGTAAACCTTGTCCTGGTTGAGTTTGGTTGGGATAATCTCCTCCAGCATAAAGTTCAGTTGGATTATATTTGGTTACCCAAACGTGATGAGTCGCAAATTCTGCCCTTTCCCGGATTTTCGAGCCTTCCACAGGGAAAAATATCGAATTTCCTTCAGGCATCAGCATATATCCAGGTGTAGCATCCAGAACATTCTTTTTGTCTGCACTAACAATCATCCATTCTCGACTGCTTTTCATATCCAAATCGCGCACAGCAGCCGTTTCTTTGGCTAATGGGGTTTCTGTAACTGCGATCGCATTTCCTAAAGGATTTTTCTCATCCATCGGCAAAGCTTTCACATTCATTTCCATCACAGAATTAGCCTGACCATCGACATCGAAATCTAGCCGATAATTGAAAAAATGCTGGTGATTTACTCCGAAGATATTCTTTGCAATTAGCCGACCAGATGAATCATCCTCAGATTGCTTTTGGGAAGCCGTTCCCTGCGCCAGTACGATACCTGTTAACTCATTTTGGACTTCCAAAGTCCCATCCTGGTGAAAGATCCAATTGATGCTGTAATCATAGTTGTCAATGGCCGCATTCATCGTCATGATTAATTCTCGACTGCGACGGACATCATTACGCTGCGTGCCATAGTCATAGTGCTTCCAGAGCATACCGTTATTTCGCTCGTATATGCCGATAACTCCTGGCATCACATAAGGTTCTCCGTCGCCATTAGCAAACACAGCATCTAGCAAAAGACCATTTTCCGGAATTTCCTTACCTAACTGCATCGTGGTTGCTAGGGAACCAAAATTGTATTCCCCAACATCAAAGGCATTTCTGAATGACCAAGTGGGATTTGGATCGCCGTAAGGCACTACCGTCTCTGATAGGCTAGCGCGGTACAGCACTGGTCGGATATTTTCCCCGTCGCTGTGTGTCACTTGGTACAGCACCAATCCACTGCGGGGATGCATTACATAGCGAAATTGCCAACCTTGCCAGCTAATTTCATTGCCTTTAATCTGGAAACTTGCACCATTTGGTTGGAGAATTTTTAATGCTTTAAGTGGTGAAAGTAATTTACCCAAGGACTTTACATCGTAGTTCCAGTTTTCTTTAGAAAAAGGAACTATCCCTCTATCCACGAAACTAGAAATTTTACCTGTATTCAAATTAACAGTTGCCAGTATTCCTTCAATTGGACTGCCGTAAGAATTCCAGTGTTCGCCCTTGTAATAAAATAAGCCCCGACAAAGACGATTTCCTGCTGCTTCTTCTTGTTTACTCAGGATTCCTGGGGCCCAACAACTTATTTTGACTTGGTTGAGGTCTGTAATTCCCCGCTTTTGCATCGCTGTTTGCCATCGGGGATCGGATTTGAAAGCTTCAATTGCCAATTGATATTCTGAAGCGACGATCGCAGGTTGGACAGACGGTATTTCTTTCCAAGAACTTAAGGTTTTGCTTGTCAGGTCAACGACACCCTCATAAGTTTTGTTTTGCGATCGCTCATAGATTACCAAAAAAGCTTTTCGCCCAAAAGCTTTACCAGGTGTAAAATTTAGAACTTCTTTTTTATCTGGTTCTTGTAAAGCAATAAGTGGAAAAGCTGCCATTTCGCTCAAAGTTTTTTCTCTTTGGATGACCGAAACAGCGGTGCTAATTTCTGACTCGGTTAGCGAAGTGAGAGGATGGGAAATAGAAGGCTGTTGAGCCGTCAATGTTTCTATTAATCCGATTGAAATAGAAATGATGGAAATGATCGCAATAGATAGCCATAAAAAACGCTTTAGCCGCTTAATCATCTTTTACATTTTTACAAAAGACTTATAGTTATCTATTTCCAAGCCTAAGATTGAAAACCGATAAATTAAGAGGCTAAAGCTAAATTAATTTGTTAATCGTTGGGGGTTGGGAACTGGGGAAGAGTTTTTCTAAAATCCCATCCTCATCCCCAATCTCCAATTTACGCAGAAACCAAACGGCGTAAAGACTCAGCACGACGTTTAGCAATAGGGTTATTTGGAGCTAATTTGAGTGCTTCTTCGTAACTTTGTAACGCCTGAGTAGTTAATTTTTTCTTTTCGTAGGCGTGACCGAGATTATTCAATCCTGTTACGTAGTCAGGTTTAGCTTTTAGAGCTTCTTTATACTGACGAATTGCTAAGTCATATTGCTCTTGGGTAAAATAAATATAGCCCAGCCCGTTGTAAATGGGGGCAATATCTTCTTCTTCCTCTTCTTCAGCAGCTTTGAGAGCTTTTTGAAATAGCGCGGTCGCTTGGGAATACATTTTTTTTTCTGAATAAATACTGGCTAACTCATAATATTCTTGAGTCGTACCCTTTTCTTTCTCTAACTTCTTTCGCAACCTTGCAAAAGCGCCTTCAATCTTGCGAGTTTTGAAAATCTGGCGAAAAACACTCACGGCTGCAATTGTGAGTATAACCACCAAAATTGAGAGATAAACAACGGCTAGACTGTTATCCATTGCTGCAAATACAAATATTATAAAGTTTGTTATTTGTTATTTGTCATTTGTCATTTGTTATTCGTTAATGACCAATGACCAATGACTAATTTATGGTAAACCCCAGTATTGAGAGCGTTGCTGGAGCCAACCTTCTTCTAAATAACGAGCGATCGCTTGATTGATGCTTCGTCTTAACTCATCATATTGCAATCCCTTGGGCGTTACTACAGACAAGGGTTCAGTTGATAGCTTGGTTGGTAGTAGCCGATATTGGGGATATTCTTGCACCCAACCGCTTAGAACACTAGCATCTGCGGCAAAGGCGGCGACGGCATTATTTTCTATTTCGTCTCGCGCTTCTTGATATGAATTCACCCCTACTAACTCGGCATTTGGCACATAGTACCGCACTTGAGCAATAGTGCTGGAGTTGTTGAGTACAGCAATTTTTTGTTTTGCCAAATCACTCAACTTCTGCACAGAGGTATCTTTTGTAACTAATACAGTGCCATCCAAATAGTAGGGAACACTGAAACTAACTATGCGGCTGCGAGATTCGGTTGCTGTGATTCTAGCGATCGCAAAATCAACTTTCTTGTCTAAGACTACAGATAGGCGATCGCGATTCGCTACAGGTTTAAATCTGATAGCCTCGGCTTTACCAACCAAGTCAGTTGCTAAACGCTTTGCCAAGTCAATTTCTAAGCCTTGTAAGTTACCCTCAGCATCTTTAAATCCCAAGGGACGCAAGTTATCTTTAACGGCAATATTTAAATAGCCCCGCTGCTGAATTTCTGACATTTCGGCAGCAGATGCAGTTAATCCTGTCCCCACTATGGAAAAGCAAAAAATCCAAAAAATAGTGGCGGATAATACCAGATGTAACCGAGTAATTACTTGCCATCTGTTACATCTGTTATACATCCCTTACCACCTTTATCCTTTAGCTTGATTTGCCAATTCAGCAACTTTGCCGAAGCTAGCTGGATCGAGGACTGCCAATTGCGCCAACATCTTGCGATTTAGTTGGATATCAGCTTTTTTCAAGTTACCGATCAACTGGCTGTAGCTCAAGCCGTGTTGCCTGGAAGCAGCGTTGATGCGGGTGATCCAGAGGCGACGAAAATCGCGCTTTTTCTTTTTGCGATCGCGGTAGGCACTCCGTAGCGCCTTCATCACTTGTTGGTTAGCAGTTCTAAACAGAGTTGAATGGGAACCGCGAAAACCTTTAGCTAGTTTGAGAATTTTATTGCGGCGCTTCCGAGCTACATTACCGCGTTTTACCCGAGTCATAACTTATTTCCTAAAATACTTACAAATATGGGAGCATCAAGCGAACGTTAAGTTCATCACGTTCATGTACAAGCGCACTTTGGCGCATACCACGCTTTTTGTCAGAAGATTTGTGTTCTAAAAGGTGGCTTTTGAACGCTTTACGACGGACGATTTTGCCGGTGCCGGTGGCACGGAATCGCTTTGCCGCTGCTTTACGAGTCTTTAGTTTAGGCATGGGTCTAGCTTTGATTCGACACGATCCATTATTATATACTATTAAAATTGCTATAACTGCAATTAAATAAAGGATTTAACCAATCGCGATCGCTATTCAGGAGTCAGAATTCAGAATTCTGTACAAATGGTGGATACCGTAGCAGAAAGCCTCTCTTCTCCTTTGGAGACGCTAGGGCGAACGCTTAGAGGATATTTGAAAAGTATTTTTGGTAACTTCTAAGCCTCAGAAACATAACCCCCCTAGCCCCCATTCCCTACAAGGGAATGGGGGTTTCAAAGCCTCTCCCCGAAGCGGAGAGAGGTTTGGAGAGGGGTTTATTCAGAATTTAGAATTCAGAATTCTTCTTCAATAACTTTTTCCAGTGGCGCTGACTTTAGGATCTAAAACTATTTGCGAACCGGATTTATTCACATGATAAGTCCAAGATTGCTCTTTAACCTTGACAATCACTTCCCAGCCTTCAACGGGGTCGTACTGCTGGGTGCATACTTCGCCAAAATTGAATTGGCAGGGGTTTCCAAAGGTTTTTGATGTAGCTTGAGTAATTTTTAAATCAGCAATTCTTACCCCAGAACGCTTTGAGGCATCGTTTAAAACTGCATCTGCGATCGCTTTCGGCAATGTCTGTAAAGCACTCACTTGCGGATCTAAAACGATTTGCTTTCCAGATTTATCTACACGGTAAGTCCACGAATCTTTGCGGACTCTGACAACTACTTCCCAACCTTCAACAGGGTTATATTCCCTAGTACAAATTTCTCCAAAATTGAACTCACAAGGATTACCAAAAGTTTTCGATGTGACTTGAGTAATCCGTAATTGCCGTTTAGGTATGCCGGAACGCTTAGACGCATCCTGTAAAATTTGATTAGCGATCGCCTTCGGTAACTTATTTCCTTGCGATTGGGGTCTTTGGGACAATTGAGTGCTGTCTGGGCGAGGAATAGCCCCAGCGAAGTTGTTTTCAGCAAGTCCAAATCCACAAGAGAGCAAGCTTGTCAACGCCAATGTCAATAAAACTCCTCTGGGTGACTGAAAGGTGCTTTTGAGTAAAGCAGATGCTTGGATGATTGATTTCATATATGTTTTTAAATTGAATAGTTTGTTTGACGTTGCACTCTCAATTCAGTTTCTTTGTAACAAGTGTGGACAAGGGGAACAACAAAAATTTCTTCCCAATGCCCAATGCCCAATGTCCCATGCCCAATCCCTATTTGATCATTGCCGCTAAATTCATCACACATTCAGGAAACTGGCGTTTTAATGCCGGAAACACAGGACAAGGCGCTTGTTCTTGTAAATTATCTGGTTTACTCCAAGTAAAGGGCGCTTTCTGCGCCGCAGACATCCATAACAAAAGCTTCGCTCGTGTCATGGCAACATAGAGTAAACGATATTCTTCAGATGTTTTCAAATTCTTTGCCACCTCCCATGCTTGACTAACATCCGGTATGGTAGATTCTTCGTGGAGAGTCGCACGAATTTGGGCGCGGGCTACTTCTGATAAGGTAAAGTCGCCTAAAAATTGGCTTTGGGGAGGAACCCAAAATCTGCCAGGAATCAAGTTTTCGTGGAGAAAGGGAAGAAACACATAGTCCCAATCCAGCCCTTTGGCTTTGTGCATGGTAATAATCGTCAGTTGACCGCGACGAGTGTAACGTTCTTCCGAATCCTCGGTTTCCACTGGTTCAAACCGTTCAGAACTGACGATTTCACTTAAAGCTGAAAGCATCCCACTCATTGAACTATTGCCAGCTATCTGTTGGTTAACCCGTTCTGCGAGTTTGTCAGCAGTTGCCAATTCTGCTTGGTCGTAATTTAAGGTCAAGGCGAGAAAGGAAATTAGCTGATAAAGAGGCAGTTCTAAGCGAGCGCGAAGTAAATTGCGACACAAACGAGCAGCTTTTTGTACTGTTTCTGATTGGGATGCTGCT
Organism: Nostoc sp. CALU 1950; assembly: GCF_051172895.1. NCBI lineage: Bacteria > Bacillati > Cyanobacteriota > Cyanophyceae > Nostocales > Nostocaceae > Nostoc > Nostoc sp. CALU 1950. The sequence continues at coordinate 37,469 of NZ_JBDNJQ010000031.1, forward strand.
AGTGGACTAGGATATAAAAACTCTTCTGGCAGACTAGCAAGGGCGTTGAGGTCTTGGGTAGGAATTAACTGACGCTGTACTAAAGCTTCTAGGGCGGCTTTGAGATAATCGGGGGAGTGGGGGCGATCGCAAAATTGCAATAATGCCAAAATTTCTTGGGGGACATGGGAACGGCGATCGCGTTCTCCCACATCGTAAAGTGTAATATTATGCTCTTTGCAAACAGGTGCTAAAGCTTCTCCTAGCCAGCGTCCTTGGCGATTTTCTCTGACTAAAATCGCTGCACTATTTTTTGTTGGGTCTTCGCCAAATAACTCAATCACCCTTTGAGATAACAATTCAACGGTCTGATGAATATCACGCGGTGTATAAAGTTCTAAACCTCGTCCTACTGGTGCGGGGTTGGCGTTAGTTTGCGGATCACCAGCATTAACAGGGCGAATTGTCTGCAAGCGAAATGGGACTTGTCGGTTGTCAGGAATCTGTTGTCCGTTATTGGTTTTTGCTAACCACTGATTATTGATCCATGTGAGGGCAAAGTTAGCAGCTTCAATGATAATTCTAGTACTGCGACCAGCTTGATCCATCGTTGCCAATCGCTCAATGCGATCGCACTCTTCGCAAAATTGCCGGAAATAAATCGGATCGGCTGGAGTAAAGGTTGAGTTAATCGCCTGGTTAGGGTCGCCAACTCGGACTAAGTTGAGTGGGGAGTTAGGAGAGACGCGATGAATCGCGTCTGTACAAGAGTCAGCAGTAGAGACGCGATTCATCGCGTCTGTTAGGAGTGAGGAGTTATCCCCATCACTCGCCAAAATTTCTAATAACTGCGTCTGAAGCGGGCTAGAATCTTGGGCTTCGTCCTCAAAGACGGCGAATACTTGATTTTGCTCGATGCGACGGGCGCTGTCATTTTCTAAAACCCGCAGTGCGGCTAAAATCATATCGTCGTAGTCAATGAAGTCACGCGATCGCATTAAGTTTTGATATTGCTCATACAATCCCGCCGCTACACTCAAAATTGCATATTCGTCTGTGGTTTGTTGACTCCACTCCCGTAACAATTCTGGCGATATTCCAGAACTTTTGGCTTCATGAATTACCGTATTAGCTAATTCTGGCAAGACTTCTGTTCGCAGCACCGATTGGCGACGTAACCTTTCTGTCTCTTCTCCATCAAATTGATGACCTTCTAATAACCGCAAATATCTATCTTGATTATTTCCAATCCATTGTTCTACAGCAGTTCTGATAAAGCGGTGACTTTGGGTTGGTGTAATTAATGTGACATTTTCTAACTGCAAACCCGACAAATCAGAATGGCGGCTGGCAATGTTTAACGCTAGACCATGTAAGGTATAGACAAAAAAGCCCATCTGAGGCAGAGATAAATCATCTCGTAAAAATTTACGAATCTTAGCTTTAATATTGGCAGCAGCAGAGCGAGTAAAAGTAACGACTACCAACTGACGGCGCGAGGATGAACGTTCATACTGACGGGCGATCGCGATCGCCGCCGCCGCCGCCATACCCGTAGATTTTCCTGCACCAGGAACGGCGGAAATCGCCAAAGGGCCAGATTGCCAGTCAGCCATTTGCTGCTGTCCTGGGCGTAAACTGTTGCGGATTGCGAGAATTTTCTCTTGTAAAGAAGGAAAAGGCGATCGCTCCAACAATTTTGAGTGGAGTAATTCTTGAGCCACAGGAGCAGTAAATTTAGAGTCAGACATATAAAATTTTAGATTTAGGATTTAATTCTAAAACCGCAGATATGAATAATTTTAGGTGATTTATGAATTCCAAATTACTAGATTGCTGATATAGCAATCCTAAATGAGTTATGAACAAAAAGATCCCCGACTTCTTTAAGAAGTCGGGGATCTGAGCCTCTTGATGGAGAGTAGTCTGTCAAGTTTGATTTGATAGGTTTGTAGTGTGCGCTGTCTTTGCTAAAGTGCAAACTACAAACAATTACTAGAAAATGAATCTTAGACTAGCTCTTTGATAGTTTGCCGTTCTTCCACAGTTGATTCACTAAAGACGCCTACATACAACCATCCTGCTAAAATAGCTCCTAAAATCGGAGCTATCCAGAACAGCCAGACTTGGGAAAAGAGTCCTGCACCTGCAAATATAGCAACTCCCGTACTACGGGCGGGATTAACCGAGGTGTTGGTTACAGGAATGCTAATTAGGTGAATCAAGGTGAGTCCAAAACCAATTGCCAATGGTGCAAATCCTTTAGGAGCGCGGCTATCAGTCACACCCAGAATAATCAGCAGAAACATGAAAGTCATCACAACTTCACTAAGAAAGCAAGCAAACAGCGTGTAACCACCTGGAGAATGAGTACCATAGCCGTTGGTAGCCAATGGGTTGGAGCCAGTCAGGGCAAATCCAGTTTTGCCACTAGCAATCAGATAAATAATGCCCGCACCAACAACTGCACCGATTACTTGAGAGGCAATGTAAGGTAATAAGTCAGACCCCGGAAAGCGCTTACCTGCCCACAATCCAAAGGAAACAGCTGGATTGAAATGCCCACCAGAAATATGACCAAGAGCATAAGCCCCTGTGAGGACGGTAAGCCCGAATGCCAAAGATACACCAACCAATCCAATACCCAATGGAAAGGAGGTACTTTCGCTGATTTTTGCAGCATCAGCTGTGTAGGCTGCGGCTATAACAGCACTACCACAACCACCTAAAACAAGCCAGAATGTGCCAATAAATTCGGCCAAACAACGTTTAGTTAGAGACATTTTTGGAAAACTCCTTGTTCAGCTACAAATGAGCGATCGCTATGTTGGACAATGCTTGAGTCATGAGATAGTCAACAGGGAATCTTTGGGTTTGTTTCATGCCCATCAAATTTCCCCTGAATCCCTGACTAATTGATTCTGACTTCTGAATTCTTTAAGAAACTAAATCGAAAAAAATAGGAATTTGTTTTTTACTCAATAATTGTGGTAATAAAAGAAGATACAGGAAAAGTTAAAATAACAAAAAAAATACTTAATTTCTTAAGTATTTTGCTCGAATAATGCATTTTTGAGCAATTAAAATGGTTTTTAAATTTATTTAAATTTTGCAATATAAATTATAGTTTATCCATTTTAAGCTGAAAAAATGAGAATTTTTTCTCTTAAGGTTGTTACTTAGTAACTGTTCAGAGCATGTGATCATCCCTCAAAATCTGGACTTACACAAATTAATAGATCAATGAAAAATAAAGAGTTCAAGCAGGGCATTGGGGAGCCAGTGGCTTGCTCTAGTTAATAGAGTTAAAGCAACTGGCGACATTGGCCAAAGATAAAATTCAACTAATGCCCTATTTCCTATGCGCTATTGGAGGATATCAACTCCTCGCCGCTCCGGTACTGGGTAATGGGTATCAGGAATTGTTTTTTAAAATTTGGTGGTGGGTAAGAGCAAGCACCATAATTTTTCGATTTTACACCCAGTCCCCAATCCCTAATCCCCAGTCCCTTTTGCCAAATCACATCACGGAGTTAGTCCTCTTGAAAATTGAAATTATTCATCAATCTGCCAAGAATCCTTAGTTAATTCTTCATCCAGAATTTTCTTAGGACGAACAATAATGATAATTTGTCCTAATAAGGGAATTTCTGGTTCAGTTTCAAACCACTGAAAATCTAATTCATCACCATTTTCAACAACAAAGTAGCTGGAGGCATCCCATTCTCGTTGGGCACGATCTATCACTACTACAACTGGCCCTATTTGGCTTTGGGTTTGGATGGGGAAGCGATCGCTATTCGCTAAAATCACTACTGGATCTTCTGCCGCTAACAGCACTTGCCAACCTGGTAAAGGTATCCAAGCTTGTTCTCCAGAAAACTTGACTAGGCGAAATGGTTCAATTTCTGTGAGTATAGGCACAGCTTGCAAGTCTTGCCGTGACAAAGGCAACTCACCGACTACGGGCAAAATTCGGGGTAATTGTTCTTCAAACTCCAGTCGGTAAAAGGGTAATATTGGCGCTGGACGCTGGGGAACAGTAGTAAAATCAGTCAGTAGTTGTTCAATTTTTTGCCTTGCTGCTGGTGTGTGAGCAAAACGCAAACCTTTGGCGATCAGGCGCGATCGCTGTTGTAAATCTGCATTTTGGCGTGCTAGTTTCCAAACTTGGTGAGCAACGGCATCCCCAGGATGGGCAGAAAACCCTTCCGGCAAAGTGCGGAAATATGAGAACTCTTTAATTGCTTTTGCTACTTCCTTCACCTCATCGGCATCGAGTTTGTGAACAAAGATCAGTTCAGCTGCGGCAGCGCGTTCTTCTTGGGTGAGCAAACGCAGTTCGTATAAAACATCACTTCCACGTGTGGTGTAGTGCGATCGCGTTGCTTCCGATACTCCAAACTTTTCCAAAGAATTGTAAACTTGAGAACCAACAACCACCTGATTTTGTTGAATCGGCTCAAATCCAGTTGCCTCAAAAATTTCTTGGGGGTTATAACCGATTTTTAGCAACGAGGCGATCGCGCCTCCCCATTCCACCCAGTTGCCTTGTTTTTGCCTCAGCCTTCGCAGTAATTCTTGTGCTACATCGTTAGTAACATTGTCTTCGGGATTCTGAGCGTTGGGTGGTAGATCAGTCATAATCGGAGTGCAAGCTTCAACTTGAGAGGTTGGTTAATACCTCATGAGCAAGTCTTATTCTAATCTATGAACTACCCAGACAGACTGCCTTAAGTTCATCTGTGGAAACTTACAGCAGTTTTCTTTGACATGAAGTACAAAGTTACGGGTTTTGAGGCAGGAGGTGGGAGGCAGGAAGCAGAAGGAAAAAATTCCGCAGCAAATTCACTCTGTAGCGCTCACTATTAGCGTTTTAAAATATGCAAAATAACTCCGTATAAACCCTTGGCAATTTTCGGCTATTCTCAACTAAACTTGGTATGGAATATAACAAGAGTGTGAATATTTAAAGGAAATATCTTATGGATAATCCCAGTGTCGAAATTGATAAAGTCCAATATCAAGTAATGACTCTCGAACGACCAAAAAAGCTGAAAATCCTGGTAGTTGACGATGAGCCAGATAATCTCGATCTGCTTTATCGCACATTTCGACGCGATTTTAATGTTCTGAAAGCTGATAGTGGAGTGAACGCCCTACAAGTTTTGGCAGCAGAAGGGGAGGTAGCGGTGATTATCTCCGATCAACGGATGCCAGAAATGAAAGGGACTGAGTTTCTCAGTAAGACTGTACCTCAGTTTCCCGATACAGTGAGAATAATTCTCACTGGATTTACTGATATTGAAGACTTGGTAGAAGCGATTAATGCTGGGCAAGTCTACAAATATATCACCAAGCCTTGGGACCCAGGGGAACTGAAGGCAGTGGTGCAAAGAGCAGCAGAAACTTACGACTTGCTCAAGCAACGTACAGAAGAATTACGCCGTGCTCATGCTCAAATGGCGCTGCTGAGTGTTTTAGTACAGGTAACTCAAGCTGCTTCTAGCTTAGAGGAAACTCTTGCTCCCATTGCTAGGGCTGTGAGTGAGACTTTTGGGGCAGAAGGCTGTATTTTACAACTTACAGATGGAAATACTCTGGTTGCGACTCAAGGAACTTACAGCGAAACAGGTACAATAGAAAATTGGTTATCTGAAGACCCACTAACAAGGGAAGCGATCGCCACTGGGCAAATCCAAGTTTCCTTAAATGTAGTTAAAGACACTAAATTAGTTGATGCTATTCACTACCAAAATACGGGTGTGCAAGCACATTTAGTGATCCCGATTAGCTACCGGAATGAACTTTTGGGCGTATTATCACTACAGTGGAAGCAACCCTGCACTTTGCGGGAAGATGAATTAACCCTAATTAATTTATCAGCGCAACTGGTAGCGATCGCTTTCACTAGTAGCCGCTCTCATCAAACCATTGTGTAGTTGTCCTTTGTCATTTGTCCAAAGTCCATTGGCAAATGACGAATGACAAATCACGAATGACTAATGACCAATGACCAATGACTAATGACTAACGAAATTCAGTCCATTTTTAACCGTATTGCTCCAGTTTATGACCAGTTGAACGATTGGTTGAGTCTGGGACAGCATCGAATCTGGAAGGAAATGGCAGTAAAATGGAGTGCGGCTCAACCGGGTGATACTGCATTAGATTTATGTTGCGGTAGTGGTGATTTAGCCTTACGTTTAGCGAGGCACGTGGGAGCGACAGGACAAGTGTATGGAGTAGACTTTTCCCCAAACCTGCTAGAAACTGCTAAAGAACGTTCCCAAAAGCAGTATCCCCAACCTGCGATCGCCTGGGTAGAAGCCGATGTGCTAAATTTACCCTTTGAAGATAACCAATTTGATGCCGCAACAATGGGCTATGGTTTAAGAAATGTTAAAGATATTCCTCGCAGTCTCCAAGAGTTACACCGCGTTTTGAAGCCGGGTGCTAAAGCCGCAATTTTAGACTTTCATCGACCGAGCAATCCTCAGCTACGTGCTTTTCAGCAGTTGTATCTGGACGGTTTCGTGGTACCAGTTGCCAATTATTTAGGCTTAAAAGAAGAATATGCTTACATCAGTCCCAGCTTAGACCGTTTTCCCATCGGCAAAGAGCAAATAGAGTTAGCTCATCAAGTTGGTTTTGCTATTGCCACACACTACCCCATTGTGAACGGTATGATGGGAATGCTGGTAGTCAGCAAATTTTAGATTTGGGATTTTGGATTGGGGACTGCGGAATCGGTAATGGCTAATGGAAAATCGTTAGTAGTTAGTGGAAAAATAAATCATAACTAATAACCGCCAATTACCAATCCCCAATCCCTAATTTCTAATCTAGAATCCAAAATCCAAAATCCAAAATCCAAAATCCTGTGGACTGGTTTCATCTTTGGTTTTATGTGGCTCCCCCGGTACTGGGTGGAATTATTGGCTATTTCACAAACGATATAGCCATTAAAATGTTGTTCCGTCCTTACCGAGCAATTTATATTGCTGGACGAAGAGTACCCTTCACCCCTGGATTGATTCCCCGCAACCAGGAACGTCTGGCTAAGAACATTTCCAATACAATCATGGGGTCACTGCTGACACCACAAGAGTTGCAAAATCTGGCCCGGCGTTTGTTGCAGACAGAACGCGTGCAAGCAGCAATTATCTGGTTGTTGCGGCTGGCGATTGAACAAATCAAAACAGATAAAAACCAGAAAAGTACCAAAATTGTAGCCGGAATTTTGCGGGATTTACTAGGGGAATCCTTACCACGCTTACTCAAGGTTTTGGCGCGACGTGAAGACTTTTTAGAAGCGCAAATAAATCAGATTTTTGACCAGATATTGCTGGAATTTCAACTGAGTGAAGAACAAGCCACGCGGCTTGTTGATTGGTTGTTGGAGGTAGTTTTACCGCCGGATCTGCTGCGCCAAGCGATAGTTGATTTTTTGACTGATCGCACGATTCAAATTATTGATGAAGGATTCCGCGAAAAAACTAGTGGGACTTATTGGGTAGTAGCAAATTTGTTTGGCTTACGTAATACTCTTACACGGCTACGGACTTTTTGCTTGGATGAAAAAGAGGCTACCAATACTCGCTTGCAGGAATTGACTCAAGATTTGCAGGTGCGCGATCGCATTCGGAAATTCTTGCAAAATTTATCATTACAAAACTTGCCAATTGGTACGGTGCGCCAACTACGAAAAACCACCCGTGAAAGTGTCCGTCATTACCTGCAAAACAGTGGTAGCGATTTTTTACAAGGATTAACTGATTCTGTGGATTGGGAAAATATTGCTGTAGTACTGCTGAATCGTCTTAGTACTTCACCCGTTGTCAGTACTTCTTTAGAAGTGATGAGTCAAGAATTGGCTCTAATTTTAGAGAAATATTTGGAAAAAGATTTAGAAGCAATTGTGGCACAGGTAATTCCAATTTTGTCAATAGATGAAGTGATAGTTGACCGTGTGAAATCAACTTCACCGGCTGACTTAGAAGATGCGATTGAGGGAATTGTCAAAAATGAATTGCAGGCAATTGTCACTTTAGGTGGTGTTCTGGGTTTTGTTATAGGGTTATTGCAGACAGTGTTTTTAATATTAAGTCAATCTTAATTGTTTGTTTTTGCCTGTAAATTTATCAAATGATAGTGAGAAATTACGGTTCTTCAGTACTTGTCATGCTAAATTATTAGTTATGAATCCAAAATAATATTAAAAACTGTATTAAAATATTCCTAAAAGCACCGCAAATATTGGCATATAAGCAATGTTTGTGTTTAAACTATTTATGTGGATATCGAGAGCTAAAAAATATTTTCCCAATATCAACAACACTATTATTCGTTGGTTTGATGAAATTATTGCTTATTTTGATAATGGCACAACTAGTGGCATGGTTGAAGGAATTAATAACAAGCTTAAACTGATTAAACGTTCTGGCTATGGATTTAGAAACTTTGAAAATTTCAAAGTCATATGTTTATTAATTTGGCATTTTATTTATTAATTTAGCATAATAAGTAATGAAGAACCATAGTTTTGCATAAGTCCTATTTCAAAAGAATTCAAGATTGGAGCAACCCCTGCTTTGCTCTAGTCAAAATTTCCGCTTTCAAGTGCTTTTAGAACTTTGAGATATAAATTTTCTACTCTTTTCGTCTGAACTTCACCAAATGAAGCATAATGAGTTAAGCTAGGAGCGCCATTTATTTCAATGATTGTATAATCTACAATTGGTGATGTTATATCACTAGTAAGAATATCCACACCTGCTAATCTCAATTCCATATCTTTTACAATACTTATTGCTAACTTTTGAAAATCAGGATGTATATTTTCAGTGAAGTCTACTGCTTCGCCACCAGTTGATAAATTTGCATTGTCTAAAAGATAAACTATATTATTCTTGGGTATAACAGTATTAAAATTTAGCTTTCGTCTCCGCAAATTTTTTTTGATTCTATAATCTTCAAAATCTATAATTTCTTTTCTACCATTTTTGATAAAAGTCTCCTGTTTTTCTTGCATAAGCTCCAAAACATTAGATTGACCATCTCCCATTATAAATAAAGGAATTCTTTGATACGCCGAAATTACTTCATCATCAAGGACTACAATTCTATAGTCATTGCCACTATAGAATCGCTCAACAATAAATACTGATGTTTTTTGCAAGATTTTCTTAGCTGCTTGATAATATTCTTGTTTGTTATGAACCTTTGTAACAAATACTCCTTTACTGAGATTAACCGGCTTGACAATTACAGGAAATCCCAACTCTTTAGCATAATATAATCCTGTATCTATATTTCTAGTATTAGCTAATTCTTCGCATAATTCTTCACTAAAAAATGTTTGTCCTTCAGTAACTTTATAGCCAAACTTATTCAGGAAAAAACTCGAAACCCCTTTGTCTTTAGCTATTGCTACTGAACCAGAAGAATTAATACTAAACCTGCTACTACGAAAAAAGGTTTTATTACCATTTTTAAACGTAATCAGTCCCACAAAGGTGCATTCTGGGTCTACTAAAACTACTGCTCCTATTTTCCCTGCTACTTTTTGAATAATTGATGTTACAAAGGGTGTTTCCATTATCATGAATATAGATATAATGCGAAAATATTAACTATTCTATGGCAGTTAGTCAAGATATTTGAAATTAAACGATCGCACAATATATTTTGCCTAAAACTCTAGTGAAAGCCTGAGAAGAAATTCATTTTTTAATATCTAAAGAGACTATAAAAATTTAACTATTCTAAACTAACTATAAAAAACGTAAATACCTGCAATATAGCTTTACCGTAGGCATCGCACCATAGAAAAATTAAGAGTGTGTCAGCGACCATTAATTCTAGGCACGTTATTATGCATTTTCTATTGAGTTTTTAATAGTATTTTTTCAAACATTGATATTTGTTTTGTTACTGATGCGGAATTTACTTATGTGTATGCATACAAATTATGCAAACCCAATAATTGCCAAACTTTTTGCTTGAGCATTATTGTGTCCTGCAAACAATTGCAAATTAAGGCTTTGAGATTCATAACCACCTGAAAGTTCCAACTTAGTTGGTCTAAAATATAGCGCTCAGTGTTGACAATCTATAAATAATCGAATAACAAGGTGGCAGCAGCATTAAAAAAAAGCGTTAGTGCATTCCTACCTAGAAACTAATTAACGCCCTTCATTAAACTTCATACGGATAACATAATTATGCCAGAAAATACGGATAACAAAGTTTCCAAATCAGACAATCAGCCTGTTGCTTATAAAGAACGCCTCAATTCTTGGGCGATCGCTCGTCTACTTCCTAATACGCAACGGGAGATTGTTGCCCGCTTCCGCAGCCGTTCTGATGCCGATGGCTATATGCGGCACCTCCCCCAGGAAGTACCAAATGCTTCCTACATGGTTGTTTTTGATTGCCAACGCCAAGAAGCTGTAATTTAAAGTGCAAGTATAGGCAATAAACCTATCTTGAAAATAGGGAAAAGGTTAAGGGGTAAAGATGTATTTAAAACCTTTCCCCTTTGCCCTTTAACCGAACCGTATTGAGCCATAGCCCGCCCTTAGACATCGCTTACAACTCCAGATTCCAATTCACGCTTCACTTAAAAATTCTGGATGTTGCCAAGGAGCATAGCTACTTTCGTATTGCAGCTTTGAAAATCTGAGTTTCCAAGCCACCCTTGCCAATTCAGCAAACTAGTAAGCCTTTATTCGTGTCAGTGGCACATTAGGGAATGCGAGTGCGTCTCACAGAGAAACCAAGTGCGGACAATTTGCGGCTCTCAAAAAAATGCTAATCATAACCAGAAATTATTAAGTTTTTCTGACAATATTAGATATAAATATTCTACTTAAAAATAAATTCGGTAATTATCCCCTTGCTATTGATATTTTAGATTACTTAAAAGTAAAAGTTAGTGCATTCAGGAGGGAGAAGGCAGGAGGCAGAAGTAACTTACGTTTAAAAGCGTGGGATTGAAGCAAGACTGGAGGCGAAATGTCTCGTCTGGGCGCTTTGTATCAAGACGCATAGCACGAGATACAATTCTTCTTTTTAACCTGGGTAATAACCCAGAACTAAAGTTTTCATTCATAATTCTTTCCTCCTACTCTCTGCCTCCTGACTTCTCTGATAAGCCCTGAAAGTGCTGGAGGGTTAATAAGTGATCAAACAGCAGCGATATGACTGGTTCAAAGCTGTGAAATTTTTCCGCAAACGAGAATTACTAGCGCTGTTGCTAGGAATTTTCTTCTCAATCTCTGTAGTCCTACTTTGGCAGAGACTTTTAATCCAAACTCCGTGGTTATTAATACAAGTAGTATTGATTGCGTGCTTATTGGCTGTTATCACACTGATATTATCAATCTATTGTGTCCTGGCAATGAAAGCAAGTAACCAAAAAATAACAGCAATAAATCAGGAATTAACTCATAGGATTTTTGAACAAAAACAGGTAGAAATTGCGCTCCGAACCAGTGAAAATCGTCTGCGGCAGTTGTTGGAAACTGTCAAAGTCATCCCTTGGGAATTAGACTTGAAGACTTGGCGATTTATTTATGTTGGGCCGCAAGCGGTAGACTTGCTAAAATATCCGATCGCAGAGTGGTACGAGGAAAATTTTTGGGTTAATCATCTGCATCCAGATGATAAGGAAAAGTCTGTTCATTTTTGTCAAGAAGCAACTGCTAAGTGCCAGAATCACGAATTAGAATACCGGATGTTAGCAGCCGACGGGCGAGTTATTTGGTTGCGAGACGTTGTTAGCGTAGTTGAGGAAGCAGGAACTCCTACTATGCTGAGAGGGTTTATGTTTGACATTACTGATTTGAAGTTGGTTGAAGAAACCTTGAGACTGAGGGAGAGGGCACTTGCTGCTAACAGTAATGGAATTATTATTGCCGATGCCAGACTCGCTTATACTCCGGTTATTTACGTCAACCACGCCTTTGAGCAAATAACAGGCTACAAGGCTACTGATGTAATTGGTCAAAACTGTCGATTTTTGCAACGCACAGATAACCAGCAAGTAGCACTTAATGAATTGCGATCATCTATTCAAGCTGGAACAAGTTGCAAAGTTGTTCTCCGAAATTATCGCAAAGATGGTACTTTATTTTGGAATGAATTGAGTATTTCTCCTATCCATGACGAAAATGGCAAGTTAAGCCACTTCATTGGCATTCAGACAGATATTAGTTTACGCAAGCAAGCTGAAGCCAGCCTGCGTCGGCAAGCCCTCACCTTTGAAAACATGCATGATGGCGTTATTATCACAGATTTAACCGGAAATATTGTTGACTGGAATCCTGCTGCTGAAAGTATGTTTGGCTATACTAAAGCCGAGGTTTTGGCTAAACATCCTAGTTTTTTGCATCAGCCGGAAGTCGCTGCAACATTAAGCACCAAAATCTTGGAAAAAGTCAACCAGCAAGGACGCTGGTCAGGGGAAATACACTTTATTCGCAAAGATGGCAGTGAGGGAATTTGCGAAACAACCGTAATCTCTTTACAGGATGAACAGGGGGAAACTGTTGCCACTGTTGGCGTCAATCACGACATCACCGAAAACAAACGAGCTAAAGAGGCACTGCAACGGCAATTGCATCGCACCCTACTACTTGAACAAATTACTCAGGAAATTCGTCAAAGTCTTGATGCCAGCAAAATCTTTGAGACGGCTGCTACCCAAATTGGACAAGCATTTGGGGCTGAACGGTGTCTGATTCACTCTTACATTAGTGACCCCACACCCAGAATCCCCTTAGTAGCAGAGTATAATATACTTCCTGGTTACTGCTCCATGTTGAAATTGGAAGTTCCCATGACCAACAATCCTCATGCAGAGCAGATGATGGCACAAGAAATAGCGATCGCTTCTCCAAATGTGTACGTTGATCCTTTACTCCAGGCAGCTGAACCGATCTGCCGAGAAGTTGGGTTGAAGTCTATGCTATCAATCCGCACCTCCTATCAAGGAAAACCCAATGGTGCGATCGGCCTACACCAGTGCAGTTATTTTCGCCAGTGGACACAAGAGGAAATCGAATTACTAGAAGCCGTGGCAGCTCAACTGGGTATTGCTCTAGCACAAGCTCATTTACTGGAACAAGAAACGCGCCGACGTGAAGAACTTACTTTAAAAAACTTTGCCTTGGAGCGGGCAAAACGTCAAGCAGAAGCTGCGAATCGGGCAAAAAGCGAGTTTTTGGCGATGATGAGCCACGAAATTCGGACTCCAATGAATGCTGTGATTGCCATGACAGGTCTATTGCTGGATACTGACCTCACGCCTCAACAGCAAGACTTTGTAGAAACAGTTCGCAGTAGCGGAGATGCTTTACTCACCATCATCAATGACATTCTAGATTTCTCGAAAATTGAATCTGGCAAACTGGAATTAGAAGAACAGCCTTTTAATTTGAGAGCTTGTGTCGAGCAGGCTATTTCTCTATTAGCCCCTAAAGCTGCCCAAAAGGATATCGAGTTAGCTTACCTGATCCAGCCGCAAGTTCCGACTCAAATCATTGGCGATATGACACGTCTGCGCCAAGTCTTGATGAATCTTCTCAACAATGCCATTAAGTTCACTGAAAACGGAGAAGTGGTACTCTCTGTTGAAATAGGGACTGGAGATCGGGGATTAGGGACTGGGGATCGGGGATTGGGGATTAGGGGTAATGAGGAGGATCAAGAAACTTCTTCCCAGTCCCCAATCCCTAGTACCCAGTCCCCAGTCCCTAGTACCCAGTCCCCAATCCAAATTCAATTTGCCATCAAAGATACAGGTATTGGCATCGCACCAGAGAAGATAGAGCGGTTATTTCAACCCTTCGCTCAGGCTGATGTCTCCATGACTCGACGATATGGGGGCACAGGGCTAGGACTGGTCATCAGCAAGCGGCTCAGTAAGATGATGGGTGGCACTCTTTGGGTAGAAAGTCAGGGGTTTGTCGGTGGCAATCCTAGCCCTAGATGGGAAAATGGACAATTCTCAAGAAAGGCAGGAGGCAGAGAGCTGGAGACAGAAGGAATGTCTGACGCTCTCGACGAGACGCTGCGCGAACGTGGACTCGCTAACGCTGCGCTATCCTGCTTCCTGCCTTCTTCAACATCTGTTGCTTCTTTCCAAGGTTCAACATTTTACTTCACCATTACTACCAAAGTAGCTGCTCAGTCAGAACAAGCTGAATTAAGCACTTCGCCAGTACAGCTTGCATCCAAGCGGCTGTTGATTGTGGATGACAATTTCACTAATCGCCAAATTCTCAGATTGCAAGCTGAGTCTTGGAAAATGGAAACTTATACTGCCAAATCTGGTAAAGAAGCTTTAGCTGAACTTGCCAAGGGAACGCAGTTTGATATTGGCATTTTAGATATGCAGATGCCGGAAATGGATGGCATCACCCTAGCTCGTCAAATCCGCAAGCAATCTGGTTGTCAAAATTTACCTTTGGTGATTCTGACCTCTTTGGGTAGAGTAGAAACTTTTTCTGACTTTCATGATGTCCAGTTTGCTGCCTCTTTGAGCAAACCCATCAAACAGTCTCAACTCTACGATGTAATTACCCGTATTTTGGGTAATCAGCCGATCCAAGCCAGTATTTCTCATTCTCCCTTGGTTGATCAGCATTTGGCCCATCGACTGCCACTGCGAATTCTTCTGGCAGAGGATACGGTTGTCAATCAGAAAGTTGCTCTACTGATGCTACAGAAAATGGGTTATGGGGCAGATGTTGTCACCAATGGACTAGAAGTGCTCAAGGCTTTGCAAAAAAAGTCCTATGACTTAGTGTTGATGGATGTCCACATGCCTGAAATGGATGGGTTAGAAGCAACTCGGAGAATTTGTCAAGAATGGGAAGTAGGTTTTCGTCCTCATATCATTGCCATAACTGCCAATGCAATGCGGGGCGATCGCGAAGTTTGTCTTGCCGCTGGTATGGATGACTACCTTAGCAAACCTATTCAGCTGCAAGAATTGGCTGAGGCACTCAGCAAATGCCGATCCCAAAGAAGTTCTGAATTCACTTCCATAGGAACACAAGGGAAAGTGATGTCTTTAGAATTGCAACCTTCGCCAAATTTTCTACAGGAAGGGCAAAACCAGACATTAAAAATCGCCAAAATTGATGCCAAAATTCTCCAATCGTTGCGGAATATCGTCAGAGGAGATCGTGTGGCATTTGTTGAACTAATTGAGTGTTATCTTACAGAAACACCGAGACTGGTGCAAGATATTAGCACAGCTATCACAACTCAGGATACGAAGACTATATGGAAAACAGCCCACAAACTCAAGTCCAGCAGTGCTTCTGTTGGAGCGATGGACTTAGCGCAGCTTTGCAAGGTGTTAGAAGTACAGGGACGCAGCAGTAACTTAGAAAACAGTCGAGAATTGCTCTCACAACTATACCAGGAATATGAACAAGTTAAAACTGCCTTACAAAAAGAACTTGCGAAGGAAGTACCATGAAAGCCAATGCTCAAGAAAGTCAATCTTTAGTTCTGATTGTTGATGATGAACCTTTTATTCGCTTGATATTGCGGCATTTCTTAGAGCGGGAAGGGTATAAAATAGCAGAAGCTCAAAATGGCATAGAGGCTTTAACCGCTTTTAAGCAACTGCACCCTGATATCGTACTCCTTGATGCCATAATGCCGGATATGGATGGGTTTGAGTGTTGCACTCAATTGGAGCTTCTTGATCGTAGCAAGCACACTCCGGTTTTAATGATTACAGGACTTGAAGATCAAGAGTCAGTTGACCGTGCCTTTGAAGTGGGGGCAATGGATTATGTTACCAAACCGATTCACTGGCCAGTTTTGCGACAACGGGTAAAACGTTTGATTCAGCAATCTCAGTTACAGCAAAAACTGGAAGCCGTTAATCTGGAATTGCAGCGATTAGTTACTATCGATGGATTAACTCAAGTAGCTAACCGCCGGCGGTTTGAAGAGTATTTTAACCAAGAGTGGCAGCGGATGAAACGGGAGCAACGGCCGCTTTCCCTGATTCTTTGCGATGTTGATTTCTTTAAATCATATAACGATACTTATGGTCATCGAGTAGGCGATCGCTGTCTTCAGAAAATTGCTCAAGCCATCAAAGATATTATTAAACGTCCAGGGGACCTCCTTGCCCGTTATGGTGGAGAAGAATTTGCTGTGATCTTACCTAACACAGATACGGAGGGGGCGACTTATGTTGCTGATAAAATTTGCCATACTATCCGAACACTAGCAATTCCTCATCAAAATTCCCAAGTTAGTCCTCATGTAACTATTAGTGTGGGGTTTACGACAGAAATTCCTCAGTCAGATTCTGGCTTGGAAGAAATGATTGCTGTAGCGGATCGGGCGTTGTATCAAGCAAAGGCCGCAGGACGCGATCGCTTTGTGCAAGATATTCTACTACCCACAAGTAAAAATTCCCGCTAATGCGCCAAAATTTAGTTATCAGCCCAATGCCCTATTCCCATTTAAAAATCTACCCCTCGTTTCAGTTCTACACCTTGATTAGCATAGTGTTTGTGGCAATAAACCTCTGAGTGGACGCTAGCCAAGTCGAAGTATGCGGGTGGATTTTGGCAGCGACCAGTGATAATGATTTCGGTATCGCGGGGTTTGCGGAGTAAAGCTTGAACAATGGGTTCAACGGGGAGTAATTCTAAGTCAACGGTGGGATTGAGTTCATCGAGAATAATAGTTTTATACAACCCAGAGGCGATCGCAACTTTGGCGATTTCCCAACCCCGTTCGGCTTCTACATAGTCTAATTCTTGCCGGGAATTTCGCCAGACGATGGCATCTCCACCGCAGCGCTGATGATCCACCACTTCTGGATATGACTGCTGTAAGGCGGCGATCGCAGCGTCTTCTGTGTAGCCACTACCACCTTTAAGCCACTGCATAATTAACACACGGGTAGACCCAGGATGATTAATTCCCCTACCAATAGCCTGTAAGGCTTTGCCCAAAGCACTAGTAGACTTGCCTTTACCAGCACCAGTATAAATTTCAATCCCTTCCAGGAAGAGGGCTTTAGCTGTTGGGTGGTGATGAGGTTTCATTTCTGAGTGCAAATCTGCAATATCGAGCAACTTTTGCGGTGCAGCGCGTCCGGTGGCGATGATTTCCAACTCTTGGGGTTTGGATTTTAATGTCTTTACCACTTCATCCACAGGTAGCAAACCTAAATCCAGAACCGGGTTAATTTCATCCAAGACGACAACTGAATATAAACCGCTGGCGATCGCACCTTTGGCGACATCCCAACCCCGCATCGCTTCATCTCGGTCAAATGTGGTAATTTCTTCTGGGCCAAAAAATTCGGCTCTCCCAGTGCGAACCTGGTCAATTAAATGGGGAAACCCGCGCTGCAAAGCTGCGATCGCCCCATCTTCGTCATAATCACGTTCTGGCCCTTTTAAAAACCGCAGTAGTAAAACGCGGTTAGAATTGCTAGGCGTATTTATCCCCAAGCCAATGGAGCGCAAAACCACCCCTAAAGCCGCTTGGGACTTACCTTTACCCAAGCCATCATAGACGTGAATTTGTCCAATGAGCCGTTCCTGACGCACTTGCGCCGTGCGAATACCGATACCGTTCCTTGTCATCTCTCGAAAAGCTATAACTATGGCAGTCTTTAATCTTACCTAACCTCTTGTACTCTCATCTTAGAAACTGCCCCTCTAGCGCATTCGTACATAATCAGCTTGATGTACTAAAAATATCAATAAATGACTACTGACACACCAGCATAGTAAAGGACAAGAACAATGCGATAATTTCCCCCATCACCCTCACTATCCCAGTTATACTCTCAACAGTTAACCCTTACCTTTGACCATTTATGCCTGAAAATTGGATGCTTCCCAGGATTTTTCCCATTGGTGGAATTCTGTTTGACTTTTTATTTGTACTGATTGCCATCCCCATCGAAGCGTATGTTTTGCACTTTCGACTAAAATTTGACAAAAAGTCCAGTACTTTTTATGCGATTTCTATCAATCTGTTTTCTAGTGTAATTGGTTGGTTCATATTTTTTGTATCAGAACCAATGTTGCCAATCCAGGTGAAATCAGAATTAATTAATTATATGTTTTTTAATAATTTTAAATCGCCCAATACCCAACCTTTAATTATCTTAACGGCCTGTATAATTTTCTTTACTACTTTTCTGATGAAATTTTTTATTCTCAAGGTTTTGCTACTATCATTATTAAATGAACCACTAGCTAAAAAAGAAGAGGAGCCGAAAACATCTCAGCGGCAGCGATGGCGTCGGTTTAGCAGCCTTAAATTACAAAATACTAATTTAGTTACTACTATATTGATAGCCAATTCTCTGAGCTATACTGCGATAACCATTATTTTATTATTTCGCTCAAAATAGCAAGAATTTACTTGTTTAATTCAGAGGAAGATTAGTGATTTATTAATCAGGTGTGGGGAGAAAATGAATACGCTACTTAAAGATGTATTTGGTGTTTTTAAATTTGCTGAAGGGCTTTATGCAGGAATTAGAAAGGTATTAGTTCCACCCAAAGCTTATTCTTGGCAGACATTTATTTATATGAGTGTTTTTTCTTGGGTACTTTCATATTTTGCCACAGGTTATATCAAAGATATAATTGCATTTTTTGGTTGGTTATTTTTAATTGCCGGCACAGCTTGGTATACAACAGAAGATCCTTTGAGAGTTCCTGGTACTTTTATGCCAGTCGGGGCGGTAATCACTGGATTCTTAGTGAGTGTTTTTGCTTTTGGAAGTCAAGAGGATGTAATTACACCCAGAACAATCATTTTTTGGCCGACAATTTCAGCACTAATTACGGCAATACCAGAATTTATTGAAGGAACTGACACCGATGCTAAAGCTCGCATTCCTAAGCCAGAAGACCGCCAAAAAATCATAGTTTTAGTTGCTAGTAGTATGCTACTAAGTTGCTGGATTCAGTTTTATTTTGTGATGGATAATTGGTTACAACAATATCCCAGTTTGCAGGCAGATACTTTTAAACGTAGTACCTTTGTTGTCAGAACAGAAGAACAAGCAAAAATCCCCAGAAATGGCGTTGTAATTCTAGAGGAACTTCAACCAATAGTAGTAGAACAGATAGCTGAAACACCTTGGTCGGAAGTAGAGAAATGGTTGCTAGATGCGAGACAGCGGGTAGGAACTCTGGGTAGGGGAGTAATTCAAAAAAACCTAGCTAAATATGAAGAGAAGGAACTATGGCGTGTTGAACCGCGTGTAGCTAATACTAAGTCTGGATATATATTAGATTTATTAAGTATTTGGATAGGCCCAAGTTCTAACCCACGAGGATATTACTTGAAGAAATCTTGTCGGATTGAACCAGTTGCAGTAGGCAATAATTCAGAGAATAAGATTACAGTTGCAGAAATTGAATGCGATCGCGCCAGTAAACTTATTGCTGGAACACCACCTCCGCAGCAGTGAAGAATGGGGCAGAGGGGCAGGGGAGCAGGGGGAAGAATAATAAAATTACTTTTTTACCCTCTGTCTCTTCCCAATGGCCAATGACCAATGACCAATGACAAATGACCAATGACAAATGACCAATGACAAATGACAAATGACAAATGACCAATGACTAACAACAGAATTTTTGTATTGGCAAAGAATGTATTTCAGGAAGTGGTACGCGATCGCATTCTATATATTATTGGTTTTTATGCGTTAATACTCGCCACTGCCTTCCGCGTCCTTCCTGAATTTGCAGCTACGACTGAAGACAAAATGTTTTTAGACTTTGGGATGGCGGCGATGAATGCCATCGGGTTAATTATCACGATATTTATTGGTACAGGACTCATTAATAAAGAAATTGAAAAACGCACTATCTTGGTGTTAATTGCTAAACCTGTCAGTCGTAGCGAAATTATCGTCGGCAAATACTTGGGTTTATCCGCAGTCCTAGCTGTACTTGTCGCCATGATGACAGCAATTTATCTGGTATTTCTGCAATTTGGTAATATTCCTCATCCTACGGCGAGTATTCTAATTGCAGCCATTTTCTTATTTTTGCAGTTGTCATTAATCACCGCTGTGGCGATTACCTTCGGTGTTTTTACTGCTTCTCTGCTAGCGACTGTTTTAACCTTTGCGGTATATCTAATCGGAAATATTACTCAAGATTTAGTACAACTTGGTCGTCTTAGCCGTAACCCTGGTATGGAACGTCTAACTCAAGGTTTGTTTCTCATCTTGCCAGATTTATCTCGGTTAGATTTGAAAAATGATGCCGTTTATGGTTTGCAAGCACTACCTGACACAACTGCACTCATTACAAATGCTGGCTATGGCTTACTATATAGTGCCATGTTATTAGCGATCGCTATTTTTATCTTTTCAAAACGAGAATTTTAGCCATTGGGCATTAGAGCAAACAGAAAGTTCTTCCCTCCTAACAAATGACCAATGACAAATGACAAATAACTAATAAATAACTATCTGAGGTTGCTCAATTGTGCCATCAGGCATGATAGTGTCGCGCAACTTCGCATAAGTCAGATTTGCCTTCCAAAGGTTAGCCTTACTCAAGTTTGCATTGGTTAAATTTGCCCATGTCAAATCTGCGCCAGTTAAGTTGGCCTCAGTCAAATTAGTTTCTAGTAATTTTGCTCCACATAGCTTTGCTCCTGCGAGATTTGCAAAACTTAAGTTAGCTTCAATCAGGGATGCTTCAATTAATGTCGCTTCACTTAGGTCTGCTTCTCTCAAATCCACATCACACAGAGAAGCACCCCAAAGATTACTACCTATAAATTTCACCCGCCATAAAAA
This sequence comes from Nostoc sp. CALU 1950, assembly GCF_051172895.1. Lineage (NCBI taxonomy): Bacteria > Bacillati > Cyanobacteriota > Cyanophyceae > Nostocales > Nostocaceae > Nostoc > Nostoc sp. CALU 1950. Next base: position 58,284 of record NZ_JBDNJQ010000031.1, read on the forward strand.
AGTTCCGCACAAATTTGCTTGTGTTAAATCAGCATTAATCAAATTGGCTTCACACAAAGATGCTTCATACAAATTAGCTTCACGTAAACTAGCTTGCATCAAATTTGCGCCACTTAAATTAGCACGAGTGAGAACACAGCCAGATAAATTTGCACCACGCAAATCCGCTCCGATGAAATTAATACCACTTAAATCAATTCCTTTCAGGTCGATTCCACTCAAGTCACATCTACTGAAATCCCGGCGCTGAAAATATTTATTTGTGATTTGACTTAATATAAATTCCTGCTGTTGGGCATAATTTTTCATGGTATTCACCTCTGGGTGTAATTTATCTCAAAGGTCAAGTGTGATAGTTACCGTATATTGAGAGTACACCTGAAATGGAGATCCGCTTAGTAAATAATCAAAAATAAATTGGCAAAAAACCGCCAATCGCTTGAAAATACGCGTTTTTAGTGGTTTTTAAAACAAAAAATGCTGACATAAGTCATAAAATATTCATACAACAATAGTCATTTGTCATTTGTCCTTGGTCACTAGTGTCCGAGGGGTGAATAAGTTCGTAGTAAGGACTTTAGTCCTGGATTTTTAAGCACTGAAGTGCTTACTACAAACTCATCAAGATTAATGGAACAGGCCACTCTACGGGTTTTGATAAAAAGCTGTGGGATGAGTTAAGATTCAAAACTTCCATCAGTACTGAGTACTTCTCCTTACTCATCACTCATAATGTAAACATAGCCCAATTGTAAAAATTCATGCACAATACTTTCCAATCCTTACTGAGTAAAGTTTGCAGTGGAAAAGTTATTTTTCGCGTTCTTTAAGTAATGAGTAATGAGTATTTACTGGAGTTTAGACTAAAAGCGATATGAGAGAACGCAAACCAAATGGAATTAGAG